>JAIOTR010000376.1 GCA_021106665.1 Bacteroidales bacterium | reverse complement strand
TCACCATCGCCATCAAAATCCCCTCCGGGCATACCGTAAACGGAAGTGGCAATAAGCTTATAACCTGCGCCTCCTCCATGTGCTTGTGACAAACTTGTTGAAAAATCGTATGAATACATTCCACCGGATCCTGTTACAGGACTTGCTGAAAGTACACCTAAGTGGTTTCTGTGCCAAACTACCACAAATAAGTTATTCGAAACAGCTGACATAAACTGTAAAGTTGATGATCCATCCAGATCCACAACAGAACCATCTTTTAACAGAAAGGCTGCTTGCTCAGCAATTTTTGTAGCCCCGGTAGCTGACGCTGCATCAACGGCATCGCGTAACTCTACAATAACCCAGTCGACAACATCTGCATTTGGAATTGCTCCCACAGATTCAGTTCCTGTGTAATTCCATGGTGATGTATTGTATGGTTGAGTCAAAGGCAACTCTCCGGCTGTATTGAGATCGGTTGTCATTTCAGTCCCTGAATAGGAGCCTTCAATATAAACAAGTACATCCAGATCAATTCCTGCAATGGTAACTGTTATGGGTTGCTGAAAACCCTGGGTTAAAATATTGGTGCCATTGGAGTAAGTTTCTGTGGCAATTTCACCCAATGTCCAACTCAATGATGCATTGGTTCCTTCAAAATAATCTCCTGCAGAAGAAACTACTTCCGGCGAAACCGATTGAGCCATCATAAATGCAGGGATTAACAAGGCGATAAATAAAACTTTTATATTTTTCATCTTTTCAAATTTGAGGTTTATTCAAAAAACGCTGTAAATATATAAAATATATATCCATATAACAAGCGATTTTATAAAAGATTTTATTAAGAATTTTCGAATATCCTGATTTTCTATTAATTACAAAAACACCGGAATGTTTTTCTTCCGGTGTTTTTGTTTGGATTAAATTTGCGAAGATGTCCTCACCTTCTATAAAAACGAAGGTGATCAGTGCTTTCCTAATTAAAGGTTATTATAAGGTTACCTGCCAATTTATATTTAATTATTCATGAGTTAATAAGGTACCCAACATTCAAAACCTCTATTCTCAAACCATACGTCATTTTTATCTTTATTGTTTACCTGTTTATCAAGGTTGAAATCTTCCATTTTATAGCCTGTTTTACCTGCTTCTACTTTCCATAAATTGTAATCACCCAGGTCAACAATTTCATCCGGATTACCGTTTCCGCCTACCATTCCCCAAATGCCGGGGGCAATCTCTTTATGACCATCGTTTTCCCCAAATGCCTGATCCTCTGAAATGGTAAAATCATAATTGTATGCACTACCTGATTGAATTAGCGAGTAAGCTGAAATGACACCGAGATGGTTTCTATGCCAGATAACTACATATAATTCATCATTGATAAAATCATTAAATTGGAGTGATTCGGGACCTTGAAGATCAAGAATATAGCCATTATTCTTTAAAAATCCAGCACGGCGAGACACCACAGTTCCGGAACCGGCAGATGCAACCTCGCTTGCATCCCGCAATTCTACCAAAACCCAGTCAACGGTCTTATACGGTATTTCCAAAACAGACTCAGTGCCGTTATAATTCCATGGCGGAGAGTTGAATGGCTGAGACAAAGGAATAACGTTTGATAAGTTTGTTTCCATATTTATTGTACTAAAAGGTCCTTCAAGGAAAACTTTCAGATTAACATCATACCATGGTCTGTACCAGTCAATACGATCGTAGGAATCGTATTCGTGGAACTCACCTGCAAAGTTTCCGGTTGTATTTACAAATGTAAGATGTCCCTGATCACTAGTTTTTCTAACATTGTAGTCTCCATTCCAGGTATTTGGTTCAAAGTGAGCACCATCAATGGTTAAATCCTGATAGTTGTTAATTGTCAGCAGTGATCCAAAAGGAGTACTTTCGCGGAAAATGCAATTATTAAAAGAATACGTTAGATTAACTGTAGCACCCGGATTTACAACCACGCCATAGTACTCCAAAAATTCAAAAATGGTATATTCGGCACCAATCGTTCCTCCGCTGGCAATTTCAAAAACACAGTGGTTGGGATAACCTGATATTTTAACTTCCTGGCTTGGCAAACCTATAGATGTTAGGGTACCACCATTGTCAACATAGAATTCATTACCTACAAACAATCCTGATCCTTCGTTTAATTTCAACTCTCCATCTCCAATATATAAATCCTCTGCAATCTGCACTGAATCACCTGATGATAGGCTTACAATATTTTTTGGAAATGCATATTTATTTATTGTCACATTGCCAAACTCAGCATCTGATTCATTGCAAAAAATGGTTGAATTGTTTGATCCATAAAAATTTACTGTATTTCCTGATCCCAATTGGGCATTGGTGCCACTTTTGAAATACCAGTCACCATAAACATTAATAGTACCGTTTACAATAGTCTCTGATGAGCCGTTTTCCCAACTAATTTTGTCTCCAAATGTACTTCCGGCATTTAATACACCAGCCGCATGATCCATTCTTAAATGACCATTAATTATCATATCACCATGAACAGTCAGAATCTCATCATAAATTCTTAATGAAGCACCTGTTTCAATGATGATATTATTACATTCCTGATCAGATGATGATACCCATGGATCATTAGGAGTCCCGGCGGGGATATATACATCATCTCCTGCATCTGGTTTCAGGCTATATGACCAATTATCAGGATCATTCCAGATTGGACTTTCTACACCTGTCCAAAGCCCGGCTACAACTCCTGGCCAGTCAATCCTGTTATACGGGTCATTTTCAAAATCTTCGCCAACAAAGGTCCCCTCGACATTTGTAAATGTTACTTGGCCCTGATCAAATGTTTTAGCTACATTGTAAGCTCCTCCCCAGATATTTGGTGGGAATATAGCTCCATCAATTGTTAATGTTTGATTATTGCTTATGTGAATCAAGGCTCCTCCAACAGGACTCTCCTCAAAAGAACAATAATTTAAAGGATGTAGAGGATCAATTGTAGCTCCTGGATTTACTACTAATCCCTGGCTTTCCAAAAACTTAAATTCGGTATATTCTGCACTTATAGTTCCTCCACTTGCAATTTCAAGAAGACAATAATTCGTTGTTCCGGTTACAACAGCTTTGTTACTTGCTGTTCCTATGGCACTTAAAGTTCCTCCATTATCTACATAAAGTTCATTTCCGACTTCAAAAATGGATGCTTCACCTATATTAAATATCCCATCTCCAATATAGAAATCTTCAGCTACTCTTACAATATTGTTATCAGGAATTGTGACATTATCCTTTGGATCTGCCGATTTGTTGATTATTATTGAGCAAAAACTGGCATCTGCATCATCACAATAGATCACTGAATTATTTGATCCAAAGAAAACCACTGTATTGGCTCCTCCAAACTGTGCATCAGTACCATTATTAAAATACCAATCACCGTAGACGTTTATTGTTCCCGCAGTAACATCCGATGATGAACCTGACTCCCAAATGAAATAATCGCCATTGAAATCCCCAACATTTAATACACCTGAAGAATGGTTCATGATCAATTCCCCATAAATTGCTAGGCCGTCACCCACGGTCAATGTTTGATCAAAAATCTCAAGTGTTGTGCCTGCTTCAACGATTATACTATTGCAATCCTGATCGGCTAAATGTACCTTTGGGTCATGGGTGCAGCCAGTTGGGATAGTCACATCGTCATTTGTAGTGGGTTTTAAATAATAATCCCAGTTTGCTTCATTATCCCAGTCCTGATTATCCTGACCATTCCAAATGCCTGCTACCACACCTGGCCATTCAATTAAATCAAAAGGATCATTTTCGTAATTATCTCCTACATATCCTCCCATGGCACTGGTAAATGTTATATGACCCTGGTTTAATGTTTTAGCAACCCTATTATTATTGTTCCAACCATCAGGCGGGAAAATGACCTTATCAATAGTTAACACCTGATTATTATTTATGGTAAGTAATGAACCTCCCACTGTACCATGTTGGAAAATACAGTGATCGAATGGATGTGCCGGATCAACTGTAGCTCCTGATGCAACGAAGACACCTGCACCTTCAAAATATTCGAAATAAGTATATTCTGTACTAATAGTACCTCCACTGGCCACTTCAAAAATTCCATATGAAGGATCGCCGGATATAACGATAATATCAAATGCTGTCCCGATAGCACTTAATGTTCCTCCATTCTGGATGTTTAATTCATTGCCTACATTCAGAGAAGAACCCGGATTCAACTCAAAAGTACCACTGTAAACATTAAAATCTTCTGCCACCCTGACCGAATTACCTGAAGGTACATGCACAAAATCTTTAGGAACTCCTGTCTTGTTAATCTCAAGGTTTCCAAACTCTGCATCATCATCATCACAATATATGTATGAACGGTTGGTACCATAGAAATTGACAGTGTTACCTGTACCTAGCTGGGCATCTGTCCCGTTTTTAAAATACCAATCACCAAAAACATTAATAGTACCACTATTGATGATATCTGTGGAACCTGCTTCCCAACTAATTATTTCTCCAAACCAATCACCTACATTTAATACACCTGCAGCATTATCCATTCGTAATTCTCCATAAATGATCATATCCCCATGAACCGTAAGTATTTCATCATATACACGTAAGATTGCCCCAGTTTCAATCGTTAAATTATTGCACTCCTGATCCGTTGTTGCCACCCATGGATCATTGGGTGTGCCTGCCGGGATATATACATCATCAGATGCTGTTGGTTTCAGGTCATTTTGCCAGTTACCCACCGTATTCCATGAATGGTTTACAGCACCGGTCCATATTCCTGCTACTGAACTTGCCCAATCAATTCGGTTATATGGATCATATTCATCCCCTGCTCCTGCAAAATCACCTGTTTCATTTGTGAATGAAATAGATCCCTGATCCTGGTATTTTGCAACATTATATGATCCACCCCATGTATTGGTTGGAAATTCAGCCCCATTAATAACCAGATCCTGATCATTGTTTATCTGTAGGAGCGTCCCACCTGATTCACCATTTCTGAATATGCAATTGCTTAAGGCATTTGTTCCGTATACCAATCCATTATCATAAATGTTAACCCCTTCAATGTTCATGTATTCGTAAATGGCCTGAGCTGTTGATAGCAGCCCACTATTCATAATGTTGAATTCGTAATTGCCAGTAATCGCAGTTACTTTAGGATTGTTAGTTCCATCACCATACATTTGTAATTCTCCCTCAACGTTTATCATGCTACCTGCGCCCATTGCAATTGTCGATAGGTTTGGTGCAGATACTTTCCCAAAATCGTTAATAAGAAAATTACCTTCACATTCCACTGTATTTGAGTTGATGAAGAAAATACCGGTATCCACAACAATGTTTCCTGCACAATGCAAATCTCCAATGATCAGGAATACAGGTAAATTTTCACCAGCCACAATACCCATGTCAATATTCAGATTGTTAAATTCTGTTGGGCTTCCATTGTTATTGATAAACTGCTGATCTTCTGTGCCGGCAATAGTTACATTGCATGTATTGTCATCAAATAATCCTGTTGCCTCAATGGTTATATCTCCGTAAAAAGTAAAATTGTATCCCGAATAGTCCATTCCCCAGGTTCCATTGGTAATGGTTAAATCATTCATAACATCAATATCAGCGATAGGATAAAATACGTTGAGGGTTTTATCAATATTCAGATTATAGAAATCCTGTAATCCATAGTCACAATAAACAAAATTGTCGCCATCTCCTTCAAATGTGACGGTGGACTGACCAGGATAAAAGCCATATGCCCAGGGATAACCCGAGATATTATGATTTATCCAATTGCCAGAAATGTTAATGTAGGAATCTGAAGAAGTAGCTCCAAACAAATTTGTATTGTCATTAATAATCAGGTCTCCATCGATATTTAAAGTTGCTAATTCCCTGGTTCGAAGTGAGGCACCAATTATTTCAACATTATTAATTACATTACATGTAATGGCACTATCAATGAAGAGATAAGTGTATTGACCAATTTTATCTACTTCCAG
>JAIOTR010000204.1 GCA_021106665.1 Bacteroidales bacterium | reverse complement strand
TATAAGGATGATGCTGCACGATATCTTGAAGAGGAATAGGAGATTAGAAATCATCAAATATTAATTGTAAGATTGTAACTTTAGATGCGCTGAAAATTTTATGCATCCAGCCATTCTTTAAAACTACTTGTTCGTTCACGACTTACCACTGCATCTTCATTTAGTGGGGGAATTAGTGTTAGTTTTAGCCTGCTGTTAAACCACGAACTTAATTTTTTTACACTTTCTATATTGATAATCATTTTTCTGTTTATCTGGAAAAAAGAGGATGGATCCATTTGCTTTGCAAGTTCAACAATAGAAAAATTAACGATATGCCTTTCCTTGTTAAATAATGTTGCAAAAGTAAGTCCGTCTTCAGATATAAGATAGGCAATATCATCACTGCCTATTGGGAGGTAATTGTCACCCATTTTTACGAGGAATCGTTTTTTGGGTGTAAATGTTTTCTTTTTCAAAATATCTTCCAGCAGTTTTTTTTCAGGTGGGTGAAATATCCCTTTTAATTTGCTGTACTTATCCAAAGCCGATTTCAGATCCTTAATATCGTATGGTTTGATGATATAATCAATACTGTTTACCTGGAAAGACTTTATGGCATATTCGCTAAAAGCAGTGGTGAAAATAACAGGGGCCATAACCTCTACAGTATCAAAAATTTCGAAACAATTGCCATCACTTAAAATGATGTCCTGAAAAACAAGGTCGGGCATTTGATTTTCCTTATACCATTTTATTCCCGCAGCCACCGACCCGATGGAACCTATTATATTTATTGATTTGTCAATCTTTGACAGAAGACTTGCCAGGTGAATGGCTGTAGGTTTTTCGTCTTCAAATATTAAAACGTTCATAATCTGTTTTTGTTAATATGGGTATAGCTACAGTAAAATCTGTTTCATTGATGGTAATACTTACCGGTTTATCCGAAAAATATGAAAATCGTTGCGTTAAGTTCTGGATTCCCTGGTTTGTTGAATCAACAATATCATCCCGAAGATTAATATTATTCTTTACTACGATCAGTTCCCCATCAGCAAAGAGTTGTATCCGCAATGGGTCATCCGAAGTGAATTTATTGTGTTTAATAGCATTTTCAATTAATAATTGTAAGGATGCAGGAGGAATATAACTTTTTAGTATAATGGATTTATCAATAGAATTTTCAAAAATTATCCCTTCATCAAAACGGTTCTTGATTAAAAAGAAATAATCTTCAACAAAGCGAATCTCCTCTTTGAACGGAACAAGCGCTAATTCGTTTTTTTCGATTACATATCGTAATGTTTTTGATAAGCGCAAGATAAATTCCTCGGCCAGGTTGATATCAGTATGAATAATTGATGACAATACACTTAGGCTGTTGAACAAAAAATGTGGTTCAATTTGCGATTTCAGGTTTAAATATTGGGCAAGTGTGTTTTCCTGTTTTAGTTTTTCCAGTTGTATCTGATTTTCTTTCCTCTTAATGTTCGATTGATAATAAATGTCAAAAGAAAAAACCATTATGTATATCATTAATAAACTAAGTGTAAATTCAGGGTTGAAGAGTGGCACACCCGACCAGGGAATATCCATATGGAATACATGGATGTCGCCGAACCGAAAAAATAGATTTGCAAGGAACGAAACAAGCATACCATAAGCAAAATGAAAAGAGAAGAGTAAAAATGTGTGAAACTTCTTAGAGCCTGATGACGATTCTTGTCTTTTTTGAATTTTTGAATTCAGGAATTCTGCAACATACCAGATGCAAAGCCAATAAATAATAAAATAGGAGGTATAAACAATCCCTCTAAGGGTAATGTCAGAAAAAACATTGATGGATTGATCCCCGATTTTAACAATAAAATTGATAAAAAATATGAACAATAATCTTACAAAGAATTTATTTATGTTTTTACGTTTCATGCTTTATGTATTCATATTAATTAAACCGGGTAATTGATCATTTACATAAATAAGAGGTAAAAGTATGCAAAACTATACCAACATAATGTACGCAATATTGAAATTCTGTTGAGTTGCAGAATAATTTAATAGAGGGTAATAATTGGGGGTTGAATTGTAAAATTACAGAACTGAATTAATTCAAATCAAATCTTAAGAACATAATAATTTCATTTTGCCTTTTCTATAAGGCAAAATGATGCTGATTTTGCCCTTTGCATAAGGCAACCTGCTATATGCACTACAACCAAAATTAGCAAACACCGGAACAATAAGGGAAACTTTTTTTCAAAACCAACTTTCTGTAAAACATAAAATCGAAATACCCAAAACCGGTGATTTTATTATTGATGACAAATACATATTTGAAATAGGAGGGAAAAGCAGAACCAGAAAACAAATTATTGATTTGCAAGATGCCTATATCGTTTCGGATAGTATCGAGTATGGTTTTAAGAACAAAATCCCACTGTGGGTATTTGGGTTCATGTATTAGGAATTCAATTTACAACTCAACACCAACCCACCCCCATTCATAACCTAATTCTACAGTTCAAAAGAAACCCAATCTAATAACCATAATGCCAGTATAGTTTTGCACTTTCAAAATCAGAGTGCAAAATGATGAAAATAAATAGAAGTTTAAATAAAGGAATCAGGTTTTCCTTAATACTAAGTTTTAGCTACATGATGCTGATAAGTCTTAATTTATCAGGACAGGACTTAACGCAAACGATAAAAGGGAGGGTTGTGGATAATGATCTTCAAATACCTTTGCCCGGCGCTACAGTGGTCATTATGGATTCTGATCCATTGATTGGTACTACCACTGATGTGGATGGATATTTTAGGTTGGAAAATGTTAAACTTGGACGTTATAACCTACAGATAAGCTATATGGGTTATGAACCTTCCTTTATTAGTGAGTTGGAAGTGGGTTCCGGTAAAGAGATAGTTGTAATTGTGGGATTAAACGAATCATCGGTGAAATTAGATGAGGTGGTTGTAAAAGCTTTTCAGGACAAAAAAGAGCCGTTAAATTCAATGGCAATTATAAGTAGCCGACAAATTAATATGGAAGAGGCCCGTCGTTTTGCAGGCGGTTTTGATGATCCGGCTCATCTGGTTTCCTCTTACGCAGGTGTTGCTGAAAACATGAATAGCAATGGTATTGTAATTCGTGGTAATGCACCTAAAGGATTGCT
>JAIOTR010000558.1 GCA_021106665.1 Bacteroidales bacterium | reverse complement strand
TACTGAAGTTTCCGATGAACAAACTAAAAACACCGGCAAAATAGGTGGTGAAATTAATTTTGATATAACTCCGACTTTAAAATTGAATTTCACTGCAAATACAGATTTCGCACAAGTCGAATCAGACCGGAAACAAATTAACCTGACAAGATTCTCATTATACTATCCCGAAAAAAGACAATTTTTCCTGGAAGGGAAGAACTATTATGATATGAATGTTGGAGCAGTCAAGCTGTTTTATAGCCGAAGAATAGGGATTGACCAAAATAGAGAAGTGCCAATAATTGGTGGCATGAGGCTTTTCGGAAAGCTAAATAAAACAAACATTGGTGTTATGTCGATACAAACCTATGGAAAGGATAGTATCCCCACAACCAATTATTCTATCATTAAAGTAAAACAAGATATTTTCAAGCAATCGAGTATTGGTTTTATAGCCACGCAAAAATATTCTAACAAACACTATAATAGGGTTTATGGAACAGATTTCACCTATTCCACATCTGAACTTTTTGGAGAAAAAAACCTTCTCACAGGTGGATCCATTGCAGTTTCCGAGACAAAGATTTTTGAAGAGACTAATAATCTGAATAGTGATAACCTTTCCTATAATGTGTTTCAAAGTTATCCAAACGATGTAATTGAATATGATGTAGGATTCTCATCGGTGGAAGCAGGTTTTAATCCTGAGATGGGTTTTACCAGGCGTAAGAATTACCAAATGTTATACACCGAACTTCAATTCAATCCCAGGTTTAAAAAGTTACCTTTTTTCAGAAACTTGATTTTTAAACCAATAGACCTTAATTATTACATTAATGAAGAAACCAAAGAAACTGAATCTGTTTTTTATGAATGGCGCCCTTTTGGTTTCGTTTCAAAAAGTGGTGAATTTTTTGAATTCAATATTCAACATATTTTTGATAAGCCAGGTGAAGATTTTGAGCTTATTGACAGCGTTTACATTCCGGCCGGCAGCTATTGGGATAATCGGTTTGAAATACAGTTTAGTACTTTCAGGGGAAGGAAAATAGCAGCAGATGCCTCTGTAAATGTAGGTGAATTTTATACCGGACACCGGCAAGAATATGAATTTTACACCCATTTTAATTTTAATAAACACTTAAACATAGGTGTCGACTGGCAAAGAAATTACATACAGCTTCCGCAGAAGTCTTTTACAACTGACGAGTTGGGAGGACGTATTGACTATGCATTTAATCCGAAACTGCAAACCAGTCTGTTTGCTCAATGGAATAATGAAGATGAGAATGTCCTGGTTAATTACAGAATAAACTGGATTCCGAAAATTGGCAGTTATTTTTATTTTGTGATCAATCAGGAAATATCTACAGATAGTGGTATTAAGTTAGAACGGACTACTATTCTTGGAAAACTAATCTGGCGGTTTGCCTTATAAAAACAGGCTGTCAAACTTAAAACTCCAATATCTGTATCAGGTAAATTATCAGTGGTAAACTCAAAACACTCAGAATGGTTGATACCACAAAGTTTTCCATAGCTTTGGTGTCGTCTGCTCCAAATCGTTTTGCCAGTAATACCAGTATGGTCATACAGGGCATGGCTGCTTCCAAAATGACTACCGAAAAAGCAATGGGATTCATATCTAAACCGGTGACCTTTAGTATAATTTTAATCAAAATGATAAGCAGAACCGGAATTATAATTAATTTGTTCAGACTGAGAAACAGCACATCAACTTTTGTAAACATGGCTAATATCCTGGTTTGTGATAGCAGAATGCCAATATAGATCATTGCCAGGTATAAAGTGGTTTTTCCTAATCCACCGAGTGAAATCTGCAATATTTCCGGAAACCGGATTTTGAACATCATCATTAATAATCCTATGCTGAGGGCAATGGTGTTTGGATTTGCAAGCTTTCTTAAATTTTTTATTCCCTTTTCATGTGACGCCGGATTCAATTTGTAAATTCCGTAAGACCACATAACAGTGTTCATTACCAACTGATATAATGCTGCATATAAAATGGCCTCCCCACCCGGAAAAAGTGCATCAAGTAAAGGGAACCCAAGAAAAACGATGTTACCAAGGAAAGTGTGTAAGGAATGAATAATAGCTTGTGGTTTCTGAAGTTTGAACAATCGAGCCGATAAATTACCCAGCACAATTTGAATGAACAAAACCAAATATGTTAGCACAATAACCAAAATACCATTCTTAAGGATTTCGGTAGTAATTTCCAAAGCTGATATTTTGGTGATGATTAGAAGTGGCAGTGTTATATAAAAAACCAACTTTTCTAAAACATCTTTGGCGGTTTCATTTAATATTTTAAAGCGAATGCCTATTACTCCTATCGAAGCAAGGATTCCAAGAATGAGTATTTGATTTAGAATGGTTAAAATTTCCATGTCGCTTCTACCCTATTACTAGTATTTTTATCCTGATTATAAAAAAATAGTTACATTTGAAACTAAATTCAAATAAGACAGTATAAATGTAACATAATTTAAACTGTACAGTATTAAATATAATATTACGAATAAATGAATTATCAACTCGATCATAATCTGGGCAAATTAAGTGTCAGCGTTTCAAAGGGTCTTAGAAAAATATTAGAGGAAAAATTCAGAACAAAAGGTTTAAATATTTCATCGGATGAATGGATCGTTATTACCCATCTTTATAACAGAGGATCTTTAAATCAAAGTCAACTTGTGGATTTAATGGGACGCGATAAAGTATCTGTAAAACGTTTTATTGATCGACTTGAAAATACCGGATATGTGTCGCGCATGACAGTGCATCGTGATAAACGATATAAAAAAGTTTTATTGACATTGTACGGCGAAGATCTTTATAGAAAGATGGAAATTATTGCCGGACAGACCATAGGTTCTGCCTTGTCGGATGTGGAAGACAGCAAATTGAATATTTGCCTCGAAGTATTAGAAATAGTTGATCAAAACTTAAAAAAATATCGATTGGCCTGATATTGTAATTGAAATTGAATTCTTCTATTAAACAATAATCCAAATTATTCTAATTCAATCCTGCAAGCATGTCACAAAAAAAGAGGATGTCTCATAAGTCTATTTTAATCCCAAATGGTCATGTTGAGCCTGTCGAAATATAATTGATTAGTAGATATATACACATTTCGACAAGCTCAATGTGACCGACTTTTTTGACTTTTGAGACAACCTCCAAATTATTTTTTCGAGTTAATTTTATTTTACTGGCCAGTATAATTCAGTTACCCATTTTGTTTGGTCAGGTTGTGACATTGGGTCGGTAATATATACTTCCCACGGATCTCCATTTAATTCCAAACCATTATCTGTAATAAATTCCTGAAGAGCACCCCATGAATACTGGGTTGATTCATATGATCCGGTATGTGTTGCATGTATAACTTTTCCGGCATATGTTTCAAGGGATTTAATATCGCCTTCTCCTACAATTTTTCCAGGGACTGGTATACCACTGTCAAATTCGAATACTTCCGATTCATATTCGTACCAAATTGAAAAAGGAGGACCAGCCATTTGAATTCCTATTTTTCCAGTGTATGCCATTAGAGCGCCAAAAACCTGGCCCATTTTATCTCCCATTTCCTCCATGGTGCATTTTGTACGGATTACCAGGGCATTAAATGAAGTTACCTCTTTTTCTGTAACTTCTCCTGTTGTATACTTTGGCTGTTCCAATTTCATGTCCTTGGTTAATTCATTCAGATTGACGAGCCCTTCATCATAACTCTTTTTAACATTTGGCGCGACCATTAGTGTATGAACCCACCGCATTAAAGGATAGGGTGAATCTGATCGTAAATTCCATGTTACTTTTGTGCCTTCTTCAACCTTTTCCAGCATCATCTCTGCATCTGCCGTTCCCATTTCCTGGAAATCGAGCAAGGTCTTAATATATTCATATTTTCGCACCTTAACAATGGTTTGACTTCCACCTTCTTCACGATCTTTATAGTTCCAAATATTTTTTGCTCCCTCTCCACATTCTTGTCCTTCATAGGTTCCGACAAGATTTGTATCCTGATGCCAGACATCCCATTTTTCCCAGTTACCCAAACAATTTACCTGGTCCCAAATAACCTCTGGCTGCGCTTTTAAAACAGCAGAACGCTCAACAAACATTTGTGATGGCATAAAGAGTGGTGGAATTAAAATGATGGCAATCAATACCACCAAAATGATAATGACAATTTTAAGTGCTTTCATTTGATAATTTTTTTAGTTTGATTTCTACAAAAATATAACAAATTTTAAATGTATATATGAAAATTCCTAATTCTTTGTTTACAAATCAAATTCACTTAAATCTTAGAAAATAATATAAAAGGATTTATTGAATGAACCTGTTTATAATCGGGAAAAGAGCAGTCAGGGATTTTTTGCACACCAATAATAGTAGTTCAATATTGCACATGAGATTAAAGGATGCTACGAAAGGATTTTTAAGAATAAAAGGAACTCCTGCTTTGATAGTTTTTAAAACATCTTTCCTGACATTAGTATTCTTGAAAAGATCAAAGATGCCTGAAATAGAAGTTTTACGATTTGATTCATTTTGATCTAGCTTAATTTCTTTTATTTCATTTGTAATTGTGCGTTTGTCATTTTCTACAACCCAATCATCAGATTCAAGGAATAGAATGAACTTGTAATAAATTTTATTCATCCATAATATAAATCTATCCTGAGAAGTTAAATAGCTTTCATCCAGCGTGAGAAGGGCTGAATTATTTAGCCCAGCAATATTTAATGTGCCAGACTTTTTCTGAAAATTTCTTGTAGTACTTGTGAAATTAAATTCTTCCCTATCGTGAGAATATTCACTTGAATCCTCGAAGAATCTTGAAGAAACATCATAGAATCGCTGTGTAATTCTGTCAGTTCTTTCAATTAACATAAAATTTAGTTTATTAAATTCAGCAATACCCCGCCTAAATAGACTAACAGAATGCGATGATACAAAACCAAAGGATTTGTTCAAAGAGTTAGTAATGAAATGAAACTCCGTTCTATTTAATAAGGGTTTATTTGGATTTATTTGTTTCTTATTGTGAGCCGCAGGGTCTTCTTCCATTAATTGATCCTTTATAATTATTTCCTTAGAAGAAGTTTTTTCATCGGTCTTTTTAAGCTCGGAATAGTACCTGGACCGGTTTTGCTTTATGTGGTTAAAAATTTCATTTCTCATTTTTAAGCTCTTTCTTAATTAGGAATGTATTTTTACATTAGTTGTTTCTCATATAGTAAATTCATTTGCAATATTAATACACATAATAACCTTTTGTCAAGATGTTTAAGTTAAAATTTTAGTTGTAAGTATATAATTAAGGGGCTTAATTTTATCAATTTTACGACTTAATAAAAAACTTAATAAAATACTTCATTAACTTAAATTTATTATTATCTTTGCTTAAATTTATTTGAGTGAAGAACTACTCCTTTATATATCATCCTCTCGAAAAACTACACGGTATCATCCCTGATCTGCTTCCAGGCATTGAGAAAATTATCACCGTACATTATGATGATAAAGTGAAAATGATAAAGGGTATTCTAACTGAAAAAAGGAATAAGGAATATGAATCCCAACCATTAAATCTGGACAAAATCCTTACCGTCTTGCAGCGATACATGGAAGAAAAGAATCCTTATGACTGGTATAGTCGTCAGAGTCTTCCATTCGAAATTGAAATAAGAAGTCCAAATCCCACAATGAATATTTTTTCGGAGCTGCAGAATATTATTCTTCTTATCAGAGTACATGATTTTAAAAATGAACTGAATGATCTGGTTTTCCTTTATCTGAATGAAAATCCCAGCAATTTTGGAGTTACCAATACAATAAACCCGCTCACTACCGATAATAAAAGCATAATCGCATTTATATTGAATAATACCATCAGAACTTTCATCAATCTTCAGAATAACGATAAGGAAACATTAAAGTTTTTTAATAACAGAACACGGCAGATTATAGCTCAAACCGAAACGCTAAAATACAAACTGCAGAGAACCAAAGAAAATTATGGAGTAAGCCTTGTTAAGCTTTGTAAACAGATTGTTCATGACAAATCAATAGAAAAAGACAGGAAATACTCATTATCGTA
>JAIOTR010000111.1 GCA_021106665.1 Bacteroidales bacterium | reverse complement strand
CTAAATCTACTACCATAGAATATGAATCATCACAATCTGGCAAGATAGAGCTCAAAATTTATAATCAGATCGGCCAACTAATAGAAGAATTTATTCAGCCAGAAGCCCAGGCAGGAATAAATAAAATCATTTGGCAGGCAAATGGCATGCCACCCGGAATTTATTTCATCCGGCTACAGACCGGTAATGAATCTAAAACAAAGAAAATAATTAAAATCAATTAACTTCTAACATCATGAAAAAACTTTACATCTTAATTGCAGCTCTCCTGGTCGTATTACTTACCTCCACGATGCTGGTAGAAAAAAATGACAATCAACCAACAAATTCAATAACCTATGATGAAGGTCAACCTTTATTCCACAAAGGGATGATCACTATCAAGGTAAAAACAGGAATTGGGGATTTTGGGAAACAAAAGGGAAACGTCCTTTTTAATATCCCTTCACTCGATTCGAAAGTAGGAAAGTATAAAGTGGACCTTCTTGAAAAAAGATTCAAGTACAATCCAAAGAAAATGAAAGAAGGAATGCCCGACCTTTCAAGAATCTATAGAATTGAATTCCCGGAGGATATTTCTGTAACCAAAGTGGCAAGAGAGTTTTCCAAAGATCCCAACATTGAATATGCCGAACCAATTCCTGTTGCACATCTTACGGTTGAACCCAATGATCCTATGTATAGCCAGCAACAGTACCTTTCTCAGATATTTGCCCCACAGGCATGGGATATTCACAAAGGAGAAAATGGTGAAGAAGAAGTAATAATTGCTATCGTAGATACCGGAACTGAATGGGATCATGAAGACCTAGTTGATAATATCTGGCAAAACATGGGTGAGGATTTTGATGGCGATGGAAAAACATTGGAATTTATAGGTGGTGCTTGGATTTTTGATCCCGATGATGAAAATGGTGTGGACGATGATGAAAACGGCTATATTGATGATTTCATTGGATGGAATTTCTTTTTTTCAAGTAATGATCCCAATCCAATTCCTGGTACATTAAACTGGCAGCATGGCACTCATTGCGCAGGTTTAGCAGGTGCCACTACCAATAATAGTATTGGAGTTGCCAGTGTAAGCTGGAACCTCAAAATATTACCCATACAGAGTTTCTATACTTATGATTTGCAATCTTATAATGCAATAATATATGCCGCAGAAAACGAGGCGGATATTATTTCAAACAGTTGGGGATATTATGTTTATTCCCAGGCTAATCACGAAGTCATTTCTTATGCAATAGAGTTAGGTAGCATCCTGGTTGCCGGAGCATGTAATGATAATCAGATCAGGAACTTTTATCCTGCGTCTTATCCGGGAGTTATTTCAGTTAGTGCCAGTAATCACCTTGACCAGAAGGCCAGTTATTCAAATTATGGTCCACAAATTACTATATGTGCTCCGGGTGGAGATAATGGTTATCCAATATTTTCCACATATGTAAATAATACATATTGGGGGGCAATGGGTTGTTCAATGGCAACACCAATAACTGCTGGACTTTTGGGCCTTGTTAAATCATACCATCCCGATTGGACTTCCGACCAGGTGATTACACAAGTATTAGGCACGGCTGATGATATTGATTCGAATAACCCCGGATTTGAAAACCTGTTAGGCTCTGGCCGGATCAATGCATTCAGTGCACTGGATTCATCAGGCGTCACCCTTCAGCAGGAGATTACACTTGATCTGGTTTATTCAGATTTCCATGATCTGGATGATAACCATAATCCAGAACCGGGAGATACAATAAGCCTAAGTCTTAAACTCAGAAATTATAATTATGGGGTGGGTGCTGCTGATGCAACTTTTACGCTTTCTTCCTTGGATACTGAGATCACCATTATTAATAATACCTATACTGCAGACATTCCTGCTGATGATTATTTTATTTTGGAGGATGCTTTTGAGTTTGTAATATCCGAATATGCGTCTACCCACGATGTCAGTTTTGAACTTATTACCATTGCTGACAAAGAAATAACATGGGGTGATACCATTCCTGTTGAATTTTTGGTTGCACCAGCAGGTATCCTTGTATACCAGGGAGAAGGATTAGGAGATACATATAGCGGGGACTTTATTAATGAATTTCTTGTTGAGCAGGGATTTGATGTGTTTTATACCTCACACTTTCCATCAGCATTGAATGGATTTGATGCTGCGTTCTTATCCTTTGGTAATTATGGATTTATAGGGAATTATTTAATGGAAGGAACTCCTATAACTCTGGAGATGACCCAAATTATAGCAGATTACCTTTATCAGGGTGGAAGTATCTATATAGAATGTGGGACTCATTTTGGAATCTTGGAATATTTTGAATATCCAAACCGCGAAGAAATAATGGAATTATTCGGTGTGGAAGATGCAGAAAAACCCTTGATAGAGAATATTATATATTTACTATCAGGCTTACCTGGCTCAATTTGTGAGAACCTGGTATTTACAGGATCCACACAAAGTACAAGCTGGTTTATCGATAAAATGACACCCAATGATAATGGTATTGCCGCTTTTGAAGAAGATGAATATGGAACAGTAGCAGTTCAGGGAGAGGGAGAATATGGGCAAAAAACATTTTGTTTTGCCTATGCGTTGGCTCATTTGGAAGATGGGT
>JAIOTR010000282.1 GCA_021106665.1 Bacteroidales bacterium | reverse complement strand
GGTTTTAATAAATAATCAACCACACCATATTCGTAACTTTCAAGGGCATATTCTGAATAAGCAGTTGTAAGAATTACTTTTGGAGGATTGGTCAACGTTTTCAGCATTTCAAGTCCACTTAGCTCAGGCATATTTAAATCCAGAAATAGCAAATCAACAGCATTATTATGTAGAAAAGAAATGGCTTCTACTGCATTATCACATTTGCCAACCAGTTTTAAAGTTGGAATATTTGCAATGTACTTTTCAATGACATCCTGCGCCAAAACTTCGTCGTCAACTATGAGGCATTTTAGTTCCATTATTTGTTTTCAATAAATTGATATAATAGCTTTTCTGCTCCATCTCCAACTGAATAATTTACACAGCCTGTTTCTACATTGAGTGAAACACTTCTTCTTTCTGTTCCTCCAACAGACTTAGCCCTTATTATAATATTTCTTTTTTCTAAAAGTTCATTTACAGATGCGATATTATTCAGGGCGATTGTATCATTGTTTCTTTTCATAACATTCGCTCCTCCCGCAAGGCATACCTCAATATTTTTTTCTTTTACACCCAGAACAATCATTCCGCCGATCAATTCATCCAGGGCATCTGCAACATATTTGGTCTTCTGATAATCTTTTCTGTCAGGTGCTTTTCCGGGAAGCATAAAATGCGCCATTGCACCAATCTGTTCACGAATGTCATAAGCTGCTATTACAATACATGAACCGATAGGGCTTGATTTTAGAATTGTGTCAGTAGCACAGGCTTTTACTTTACCTGTATGAATATAAATATCTTTCAATTATTTCTTTTAGTTCATCTTTTTCGATAGGTTTCGATATATAATCATCACAACCGGAATTAATTGCTTTATCACGATCGCCGGTAAGAGCATAAGCAGTTTGGGCAATGATGACAACATCTTTGTTAAACTCCCTTATTTTTCGGGTAGCTTCATATCCACTCATTTCGGGCATTTTAATATCCATCAGGATTAAATCAATATCAGGATTGTTACGGCATATATCAACTGCTTCTATACCGGTTTTTGCATGCAAAACTTTTCTGTAGTAATCTTTAAGCAATTTGGTAAGGTATAAATCTGCATATTCTTCATCTTCGGCAATCAGTATTTTTAGTTTTTTAACTTCATGTTCTGATTTTGAAGCCGATTCTGCCTCATTGTTTGTAGTTGTCTCACTTTTACCTGTACTGTATGGAATTGTAAAATAAAATACCGAACCTTCACCTTCTATCGATTCCACCCATATTTTACCGCCCAGCATCTCTATATAAGCTTTTGAAATAGATAGGCCTAATCCCGAACCTTCATATTTTTTAGACGGGCTTAACTCTGCCTGGACAAAACGGTCAAAAATGGCTTGCTGCCAGTTTTTGGGAATGCCGATACCCGTATCTTTTACAAAAAACTCCAGTTCGGTAGGCTTACTGTCTGCTTTTTTATTATATCCAAATTCAATAGAACCTTCATTCGTAAATTTAATGGCATTTTTAATAAGGTTTATCAGGATGGCATAAACTTTCTCATGGTCAGTTTTAATGTTAGCTTCATGGTTATGTAACCGGTTTATAAAAGAAAGATGAATTCCTTTTTTCTCCGCATCAGGTTTGAAGAATGTATAAAGGTATTCAATTTGCTCATTCACATTAACTTCTGAAACAACAACCTTCACCTGACCCGATTCAATCAAAGAAATATCCATCAGATCGTTAATTGTATTCAGCATCAGGTGGCCACTTTTTTTTATTACATTTATGTACTCATGTTGTTCCTCACCTGAAAGACCGGGTTCTGATAATAAATTGGTAAAACCAAGAATACTGTTCATGGGCGAACGTATCTCGTGGCTTATATTATGTAAAAAGGCGGTTTTTAGGCGGTCACTCTCTTCGGCGCGTTCTTTGGCTTTTATTAATTCTTTCTCAACCTGCTTGTGCTCGGTAATATCAACAATATACCCCAAATAATGTGTAATGTCCCCATTTTCATTGCGCAGTATCGAAGTAAAGTCATCTACCCAGATTATTTGCCCATCTTTTCTCACGATTCGATACGGTTGGTGAGTAAAACTTTCTACACCGTTTTTACTGTAAAAGGCTACTTCAGTGGCCACCCGTTCAGTATCTTCAGATCGGATAAGTTCTGCATAAAAAATCTCACCTGAAATAAGTTCTTTGACAGAAAAGCCAAATACCTCTTTTACATTAGGTGATACATATTCCACCGGCCAACCTTCAGTGTTTCTCCACTTAAAAACAACAACAGGTCCTGCCATGAACATATTACGTTCCTGTTGTATAAGACTATTACTGTACTCTAATTTCTCCTCAGTCTGCTTGCGTTCATTAATGTCATGAGCTATATAAAGAATACTATTTTTAGTTTTTGGAGTTGCCCTTCCTTCAAACCAGATCGTTTTGTCATTTAATGTAAGAGGATATTCTATTGTGGTAATTTTATTATCATTTAGACAATTACGAATAAATTCAAGAAACTTGTCAGCTTCGGGTTTCGGGAATATATCATGTAGCGTTTTTCCAACTATAACTTCCGGAGGTTTAAACATAAGTTCCGGTGATGTTGGTGCAATGCTGATATATCTACCATCATAATCCATCTCAAACACAATATCTGTCATCGCATTAAAAAGTGCCCGTAAATTATTTTCGCTTTCATGTATCGTCTCCTCACTTGCCCTCAATTGTTGGTTAGTTGCCTCAAGCTGCTGATTGGTGGCTTTTAAGTGTTGTTCACTTGCTCTCAATTGTTGGTTAGTGGCCTCAAGTTGTTGGTTAGTGGCTTTTAATTGTTGTTCGCTTGCCAATAGTTGTTGGTTGTATGCTTTTAATTTATCTTCTGATTTTTTCTGGTCAGTGATGTCTCTTAAAATCCCCGTCATTGCAATAGGATTGCCATTTTCATTCCTTAGAATGGTACTGGTCATTTGTGTTGGGAATGTTGTGCCATCTTTCCTGATATGGCCTACCTCGCCTTTGTGGTATCCTTTTTCCATAAGGATCCGGTTGAATGGTTCAACATCATTCGTTAATTGCTTTTTATTATGAA
>JAIOTR010000125.1 GCA_021106665.1 Bacteroidales bacterium | reverse complement strand
GAAAAGGAATCCATCAGGCCATTTATACGGATGCTGCTATGGCTAAAGATGGAAGTTGAAAAAGAGTTCCCTGATGCAAGAAATTTTGTATGGCCTCCGAAAGAAGATTAGTCAATAAACAGTCTTCAAAATATATAGAACCCGGATTTTATATGATTTTCCCGTTTATAAAAATCATATCATCAAATCTTAAAATCCTCGTAAATTCCTCGTAAATTCCTCGTAAATTCCTCGTAAATTTGCACCCTTTTTTATCATAATTCTTATTTGAAACAAGAAACTGACATATCTAATTCAAACGAACAAATAACCATTGATCAACTGGAGGTTTACGGAGCACGAGTTCACAATTTAAAGAACATAGATGTAAAAATCCCGAGAAACAAACTGGTGGTGATTACCGGATTGAGTGGAAGCGGAAAATCCTCCCTTGCCTTCGATACCATTTATGCTGAAGGGCAGCGCAGGTACATGGAAACGTTCTCGGCTTATGCACGTCAGTTCATTGGTAATCTTGAACGTCCTGATGTGGATAAGATCACAGGACTCAGCCCCGTAATTTCAATAGAGCAGAAATCCGTGAATAAAAATCCCCGTTCAACTGTGGGAACGATCACTGAAATTTATGATTTCCTGAGGTTGCTATTTGCAAGGATTGCCGATGCCTATTCATATGTTACTGATGAGAAAATGATCAGGTATTCCGAATCACAAATTCTGAGCCTCATTACCAAACAATACGAGAATAAAAAAATTGTAATCCTCACTCCGGTTGTAAAAGGGCGCAAAGGCCATTACCGTGAACTATTCGAGCAATTCAGGAAACAGGGTTTTTTAAAAGTAAGGGCAGATGGTGAAATTTCGGAATTGGGTTTCGGAAAACAATTAGATCGTTACAAGGTTCATGATATTGAGATCGTAATTGACAATATCGAGGTAAATTCAGAATCGGAACGAAGGCTTGTTCAATCTGTTCAGTTGGGGATGAAATATGGAAAAGGTTCAGTAATGATCCTCGATCATGAAAGCGGAGACATCAAACACTTCAGCCGTTCGTTAATGTGTCCAACATCCGGTATTTCATACAATGAGCCGGAACCTAACTCATTTTCATTTAACTCTCCTTACGGTGCATGCCCAAAATGCAACGGATTAGGCACAGTAACTGAAATTGATCTTAATAAAATTTTTGCCGACAAAAAGAAAAGTATTAAAAAAGGTGGCATTGCTCCCATCGGGGAATATAAACATAATTGGATATTTCACCAGATGGAGGCCATCGGTGATAAATACGGATTTGATCTGGATACACCAATTTCAGAAATTCCAGAGGAGGCGATTTCAACCATTTTGTATGGATCGGACGAAAATTACACAATCCAGAAAGAATATTTAGGCATTACATCTACTTATACATTGAATTTTGAAGGTGTATTCAATTTCATTTCCAATCAGTTCAACGAATCCAACTCCGTTAGTATAAAGAAATGGGCGAATAATTTCATGAATACCATCCATTGCCCTGAATGTAATGGTTTGAGGCTTAAAAAGGAATCGCTCTATTTCAGGATTGATAATAAGAATATTTCGGAGCTGGCCAATTATGACCTGATAAAATTAGATTCATGGATAGATGCAGTTGAATCGAAGCTGAGTGAAAAGAACAAGGTCATCGCTCATGAAATTATCAGGGAGATTAGAAACAGGATAAAATTCCTGCTGGATGTGGGATTGGAATACCTTGGACTTAACAGGCCGGCAAGAAGCCTTTCCGGAGGGGAATCACAAAGGATCAGGCTGGCAACCCAGATTGGTTCCCAACTGACCAATGTATTGTATATCCTGGATGAACCAAGCATCGGACTTCACCAGCGCGACAACCTTAGACTAATAAAATCACTTCAGAATTTGAGGGATATCGGAAATTCGATTATAGTGGTTGAGCACGACAAGGAAACTATCCTTGCAGCGGATCATGTTGTTGATATAGGTCCGGGCGCCGGTATTCATGGGGGTGAGATCGTAGCTCAGGGTAGTCCAAAAGACATGATTGATTGCCAAACCATTACCTGTGAGTACATGCGTGGAAAAAAGGAAATTAAAATCCCGAAAAAAAGACGGTCTGGTAATGGAAACTTTCTCGAAATAAAAGGCGCTTCGGGAAATAACCTAAAACAGGTCAATGTTAAAATCCCTTTAGGCCGGTTCATTTGCGTTACCGGTGTTTCTGGAAGTGGCAAATCTACCCTGATCAATGAAACCCTCTACCCTATTCTCAGCAAACATTTTTACCGTTCCGAAAAAAAACCGCTCCCATATAAAGATATTAAGGGATTAGATTTTATTGATAAAGTCATAGAAATCGACCAGTCACCTATTGGACGTACACCGCGTTCAAATCCTGCAACATATACAAGCGTTTTTGATGAAATCAGGAAATTGTATGCTCAATTGCCTGAATCAAAGATCAGGGGTTATAAACCAGGCAGGTTTTCATTCAATGTAAAAGGTGGGCGTTGTGAAACCTGTAAAGGAGCCGGTGTCCGGGTTATTGAGATGAACTTTCTACCTGATGTTCATGTGCATTGCGAAGACTGCAACGGTAAGCGGTATAACCGCGAGACCCTCGAAGTAAGGTACAAAGGAAAATCAATCAACGATATCCTGGAAATGACCATCAACCAAGCGGTAGACTTTTTTGAGAATATCCCTTCTATTACCCAGAAAATCAAAACAGTTCAGGATGTGGGGCTTGGTTATATCACTTTGGGGCAGCAATCAACGACCATTTCAGGTGGTGAAGCACAGCGGGTAAAACTTGCTTCTGAGTTATCTAAACGGGATACCGGCAATACGCTATATATTTTGGATGAACCAACAACAGGTTTGCATTTTGAGGATGTGAATGTTTTGTTGCAGGTTTTGCATAAACTGGTAAACAAAGGCAATACGGTACTTGTTATTGAGCATAATATGGAAGTGATCAAGGTGGCTGATCATATCATTGATCTCGGACCTGAAGGAGGTGAACGGGGTGGAGAAATTATGTGCGTTGGAACTCCGGAAGAGGTAGCGGAAAATAGAATAAGTTACACAGGGAGTTACTTAAAGGAATTATTCGGGAAAAGATAAAACACACCAAGTCGAGGATGGAACGTTGAGATGGAGACTTGGTTTGTTGTATGGGCCTCCCCGACTGGGCAAGTCTCAGCCCTTTTTCCTTCTCCGACTTGCCAAGTCTGAATGCAACCATCAATTTATCAATGACGTTTAAGGAACCATGAAAAACCTTATTGACCTAATAAAATTCATCAGCTGGGATTACATCATTATATTTGCTGTAGTTATGTCATTTCCCCTTTTGTTTTTTCCTGTCGGTGAAGATCGCTATAATGTGGAGACAACAGAAAATCATGTACTCATCATCAAAAATTTCAAAGCTTACATTTTCCCGGGAAGTTTTTTAATCGCTTCCATTTTATCTTTTGGATTAAGGGCATACAAAGCAAAAAGACAGAAAAAAGCTGTAAAAGATGAAAACCAGGATCAGAAAATGGACAGGGTAAGTGACGGTTGTTTGGTGTACTTTTTCATCCTACCAATTCTTATAGGTTCATTTATTGGGATATTAAGCCAGGCCAGGTTTAAAATTGAGTTGGATGGATTTGGCGGATATTCCAAAACGGGGATCATCTTTGAAAATAAGCATACATTCACAAAAGAAGAAATTGATTATGTAGATATAGAAACCAAAAGGGGAAGGATGTATGTCATTGATGTGGTTCATATTAAATTAAAAAATGGAGACGATGTTTATCCTGATGCGAATTATGAGGGGGATATGGCGGTGAAGAAACACATTGAAGATGTTTGGCGGATGGAAATTTATGTTCCTGATCAGAACTAAGGTTGATAGGTAAAGGTGAAGAAGCCAGTTTGGTGAGGAGTCTTGGGGTAAAGTGTTTTCCACCTAACCCTTACCTCTAAACCACACCGGCCTCCTTACCGTAACCTTGACCCAATTTCAAATTTTGAGAGGGGATATGGCTGTTAGGAAGCATATAAAGGATGTTTGGGGAATGGAGATATATGATCGGGATTATGATTGAGGTTTTAACGGCTTGTAAGTATGAAACATAGCCGCCTGCCTGCCATCCTTCTGCTGGTGAACCGGCAGGCAGGTTCATATGCAGGATTATTATTGGCAATAGTTATAGGCAACCTCTAATAATTAAACAACTACAAACCAGTTAAATAATTATGTTTTTACTACCTTAGCTACCTAATAATTTCAACATGAGTCAAAAGTACAAAAAACAAGGTCAGCAAGGAATGTTTGGTGAACATTTCCGATTAGAAAAAATAAGTAAACAAGGGGACCCATTAGAAAAATTGAATGCTGTCATTAATTGGGAGGTTTTTCTTCCAGTGTTGCAAAAGCTTGAGAACAAGGACAAAAAGAGCAATGCAGGGGCAAAACCCTATTCACCATTATTGATGTTCAAGATATCGATACTTCAGCGTTATTACAACTTAAGTGATAATCAAATAGAGTATCAAATACTTGACAGGCTCAGTTTTGGCCGTTTTTTGGGCTTGACCTTGAACGACCGCGTCCCTGACGAGAAAACAGTTTGGGACTTCAAAGAACATATGGCCAAACTTGATTTGGAAAAAGAACTTTTTGCAGTTTTCCATTCAAAGTTAGAAGAAAATGGGTTGATAGTCCACGAAGGAAAAATCATAGATGCAAGTTTTGTTGAGATGCCCCGCCAGCGCAACAATCGTGAAGAAAACAAACACATAAAGGAAACTGGTACAGCGCCAGATAATTGGAACAACAAACCTAACAAGAAAAGGCAAAAGGATATTGATGCCAGGTGGACTAAAAAGAACAATCAGGATCACTTTGGTTACAAAGACCATATAAAGGTTGACAACAAGCACAAATTTATAGACACCTATCACACCACATCAGCGTCAGTACATGATTCCCAAGTGCTTGATGATTTATTGGACATGGAAAAAGACAAGG
>JAIOTR010000557.1 GCA_021106665.1 Bacteroidales bacterium | reverse complement strand
TAAACTTCAAGGATTTTAGTTTCAGGGCTTGGATAAATTTCAACCTGGTCAAGAATAGCAGGAAGAAGTAAGGCTTCCCCTTTAGTTATTGAATACTTTTGGTCATCATTCTTAAGTTCAAATTTCCCCTCTGCACATACATAAATAACAAAAGAATCCAGCTCACTATAGTCCTTTTTTATTGGTTTAGACAGATGAATTAAATTGGTCGTAAAATAAGGACTTTCAACTAATTTTACTGTTTTATTCAATTGAGGATCATAATTTGTTTTATAATTATCATATACTTGAAAATCCAATGCATCCAAAGCTTCTTCAGTATGCAAATCACGCATCATACCTGCTTCATCAATACGATCCCAATCGTAAATCCGGTAAGTAACATCCGATGTCTGTTGAATCTCAGCCAGCAGGATTCCCGGACCCAGCGCATGAACCCTGCCTGCAGGCATATAATATACATCTCCGTTTTTTACTTTTTCAAAATTCATCACACTTTTCAGTGTTTTATTTTCGAGATGTTTCTGGTAGCTTTCTTTATCCAGCTTCGTGCTAAAACCACTAATGAGTTCAGCATCCTTTTCAGCATCAAATATGTACCACATTTCTGTTTTTCCAAGACTATTATGCCTTTTCCACGCTAAACCATCATCAGGATGAACCTGGATTGACAGCCAGTCATTAGCATCAATAAACTTTATAAGAATTGGAAATTCATTACCAAACCTTTGAAATATCTTATCCCCTAATAAATCGCCCATATAAACCTCGACAATCTCATTCAGATCATTTCCAACAAGAAATCCATTTTCAATAACAGTTTGATTATTTTCCACACCTGACAATACCCAAACTTCACCACAATTAGGCAAAGGAGAAAAATCCTTCCCCAATACAGTTTTTATTTTCTGTCCACCCCATATTTTTTCTTTAAAAATGGGTTTGAATATTAGCGGATACAACTTATTCATAAAAAGTAATTATAAAAGATTGTCAATAACAAACTGTCATCAAAGATAATAAAATTAATTCCTTAAAGATGTTGGAAATTCAAGATGGAAGGGGCTTAGCTGTGAACAAAACCTAATCCGGGTTATTTTTCTGATTTATTGTTTCTTGTTTTATAACCCATAATTCTGTGGAAGCAACCTTAAATGCAATTACGCCATATCTTTTTGTATAATAAACTCCAAAAGGCCGTCGCTCTTGCTGCGAGTAGTACACGCTGTCAAATACAATTCCATTCAGTGTTTTTTTGAGGGAGAAGCTAGAATAAATTTCACCTTTATCATAGCTTTCAGTTTCGTATGTTACTATCTTCATCTCATTTTTATAATAATCACCATCGCCAACAGAGATTTTAATTATATCCCAGGTACCCACTTCGCCTTTGTTTCGTTCAAGGTAATATTCAATAAAATATGGAGTTGAAGGTGAATCGAAAGTAAGCTCCTGACGTTCCATATCAGCATAATAATCCTCCTGTACTTGAAAAAAACCACTCTGATCGGACATATACCTGATATTCTCGTAATATATCTCTTTTCCTGCACCTGAGAAGACCCATTCATTTGTATCATATTCAAAGGCAACCAACTCACTCCCTGCAAAAGGGATCCATTGCCTGGAGGTACTATGCAAATCTTCCCTGGCAGAATTGACGGATTTGGGGCCACATCCAAACATCACAGATAATGCAACAATTAATATGGTGAAGAAAATATAATTTGTGAGTTTCATGTAATTTTAATTGATCTGTTTACTATATTCAAAATTTTGTACGAAAAAACACACTATATGTTCCAATTGAATAATGCAGGTTAAAAAAATTTCTATAAAAAAATATGAATTCAAAGAAACCTTTTTAATTTTGTCGCCTAAAAATTGCAAAGAACAAAGGTTGATTGTACGATGGATAATATAAATGAGCAAATAAACCAAAGGATTCGTGAAATTAAAAATGGCAGCGAGAGATTTAAAAACCTTATAAAAGCAGCTGAACTAGAGAAAGACTTGCTGAATATTGCATCGTACGAAAATGCAACTTTTTGTACCAATGGTAAAAGCATTAAACAGCTTAATAATATAAAACTCGACAGGCTTACCCTTGTTTATCCTCCTTCTTTTATATTTTCTGTAAAACTCAAGGTTTCGGGGTATTTTAATGTGAAATATAAATCAGCGAAGTCGTCATTGCCGGTTCAGATCGATCCTTTTACTGTTGGTTACTCTGGTATTGCCATTCAACATGAGAATGAGTTAGAAGTTAAAAACGAGTCAATAAAAATTCTTAAAGACTTAATTAACTGACAATTCACAACATCCTGTTGAAAAATATCCAATCTGGCATATTTAAGGCCTATTTTTACTTCTATTTTTGATTCAAATAAAATTGTTACGGGTTTCCCTCTATATGATTTTAACCCGTACTGATAAATTACAGAGCAGCGACAGACAGTTCCCCCCTTCATAAGGGAGGTGGTTAAAGTCCACCCGCTGCTTTTTCATATTACACTATTCGAATAATTACGAGAACACTTCTTTTGATTAAAGCTTAATGATTTTTGAAAGATAAGACGCTGTATCTGTATTGACTCTAACAAAATAGATTCCTGATTCAAAACCGGATATATCCAATACTATCGAATTTCCCATTTTATTTTGAACTTGTTCAGCATAAACCTGCATGTTAAGACTATTGATCAAAACGATTTGGAATGGTTCATTAATTACCAGGTTTATAGTTACAAAATCCCTGGAGGGAACTGGAAATATTTCCAGGCAATTTTTATCTGAATTTAGATTGACGCCTTGCGGATCAAGCAATTGAAAATCATGTTCGTATAATATACCTGGATATGTTATGCTATAATTGCAATCACCTAACTCATCATCTTCAAGGAACATTAGGAAAAACAACCAGGAAGCAGAATAAAATGTCCATTGTGAATTCCACATCCAACTGACAAAAACTGTTTTTTCGGGCCGACTAATGACCACCTCAATCTGTTCGTCTGTAAAAATATTGCGAAAATAGCTAAATAAGTAAATTGAATCGCCC
>JAIOTR010000395.1 GCA_021106665.1 Bacteroidales bacterium | reverse complement strand
GAAATTACTCTTTACATAGAAACAATAAATTTCAATCGTAGTTCATGAGATTCTTGAATCACGATAAAAAGTACACTTAATTGCTGAGTCATAAAGGATTAATTGATAAATTAACATATAATTAATTAATCTTTAACACCTTCTTAACTGTCTTTTAACAAGTCATTAACAGGCTTAACCCTATTTTGCCTTTAATTTTGTGTTTGAATAGAAAATAGATTTATTAACTAAAAATTATAAAAAATGAAAAAGACAACTTTTTTAATCGTACTTGCACTGATGATAGGGTCACTTGGATACAGCCAAATTCTGGGAGGGCCAGATTACCAAACAGAAAAACCTAATCGTGATAAACCAGTTGCAGATGTTGATCCTGGTATTGTGCATATTCTTGATTTTATTTATCTTCCTGTAGATAAAAACGAAACTTCAGAAATGATAGTTTTAAAATCTTTAGAATTTAATGATATTATGAAGCCTATGAATCCATCTGAGATAGTAATAACACCAGATAAACCTGCAATTTATAAATGCAATTATTCCACATTACAACCAAATAGAAATGGAGCTTCTAGTCTTTTAAAATATGTAAGGTGTGTGAGGATCAATTGATATATACCGGATCATAATAATAGGATTTAAGAAGAATATAAAGGCCGCTTTTAAAGCGGCTTTTTTACTTTCTAATCACCAGGCTAAGTTAAATTATTGTTAAATACTATTTAAACTCATTCTAAATTAATTAATATAGCTATGTTTGTATAAACTTAATTAAGATGGAACCGCAAACCAAAATCATTGACTTTACCTTTCTAGAAGGATTTACGAAAGGTAATACCGACAAGATGGTATACTTCATTAACATGTATTTAAAAACCGCACCAAGCCTTTTTAATGAGTTACTAAACTTTTCTATTGAGAAAAGTTGGGAGGAGGTCTGTTCAAAAGCTCACTATTTAAAACCTCAGGTTCAGTATATTGGTGTTGTGGGTTTAAAAGATATTTTAGCAGAAATTGAACAAATTGCCAAAGAGGGCAAAGATAAGAGTTCACTTAATGAGTTGGCTTTTGAAGCTGTTAAATTAAATAACCAGGGAATAGCTGAATTGGAGAATTTCATAACCAGCAATTCATATCAATAAATCATCGCTTTTTACTTAATAATATAAACTGAAACAGTATTAATAAATCGAAAATGCATCAGGACGATGAAAATATTTTCATTTTATAATATTTATTTCTTTCGGATTCCAATACTTCTTTTTTTTATTTCTATTTACATAAATTCTTATTCTCAGCGAGATGAAATTAACCTTCTCAAACAGCAATTAATCAGGGTAAAATCTGATACCAGCAGGATTAATCTTTTGAATGATCTTGCCTATTCTTATTTAGAGTCTAATTTATTAGAGGAAGGCAATAAACGATCGATTGAGGCCTTGTATCTTGCCGAAAAAATTGATTACAAAATAGGGAAGGCACAAGCTTTGGAAAATATGGGTTTGTATAATGAATACAATAACCAGTACCGGAAGGCCATTGATTATTATAAACTTTCATATGATGTTTGTCAAGAACTGAATGATAATCGGGAAATGGCCAGGCAATTAAATAATATTGGAGCCATGCATCGCACAATGGCCTCCTATGATACCGCTCTGAACTATTTTCAGAAATCGCTGGAACTTTTGAAAAAAGTAAATGACAGCAGCATATTGGCCCAAACATGTAGTTTAATAGGACTGGTTTATAGTAGTAAAGGGAATTTTGAGGGATCACTTGAATTCTTAGTGGAATCCCTGTATCTTTATGAATGTACAAATGATGACTTAGGTATGGGCATTGCCTATTGTAATATAGGTATGATTTACCGAAGACTTCAGGATTATGAAAAAGCGCTTGAATTTCAACTAAAGGCCATTGAACTGGATGAAAAATCTGAGGCACAAAGACCCATCATAGAAAGTTATATTCAAATTGGTATTATATACGAAGAAACAGCAAAATACAAGAAGGCAATTGAAACGTATCAAAAAGGCTTAGCAATAGCTAAAAAATACAATGATAAAAAGAAAATTGCAGGATGTTTAAACAATATAGGTGTGGTTTATTTTGATATTAAAGATTTCCATGAAGCTCTCGAATACTATTTTCAATCTCTTGACATAAAAAAACAAATTGGAGACAAACATGGAATTACTGTAACTGCCATTAATATTGCGGAAGCTTATTTTGAATTACTTAAGTCCAATAAAATATCACACCAGGAAGGTGAAATAAATTTCTTTGAATCATCAGACAATATCATAGCACTCCTGGAAGAATCTGTAATTTTAGCTGAAGAAACTGGAAATTATCAAGACCTGTCAAATACTTACAATGCACTTATTGGCGCGTTATCATATTTCAGTGAGTACGAACGTGCTGTACATTATCAGGCGAAATTAATCGCCCTGAACGATTCACTTTTTACAATTGAAAAGAATAGTAAACTGGCAAACTTACAAACACAATTTAGTACACAACAGAAAAAACAGGAAATTGCATTATTAAATACCATTAACTCAACCCAGGAAACCAGATTGAATAGACAGAATTTTGAGAAGTATTTTTATATGGGTGGAGGAATTGCATTGATGATACTCGTTTTTGGATTATTAAGTAGATTAAACTTTATAAGAAGAACAAGAAATGAACTTCGATTAAAATCGAAGCAAATTGAAAATGAAAAAAAACGTGCAGAAAAAAGTCAAAAGGTAAAAGATCAGTTTCTGGCAAATATGAGTCATGAAATTCGGACACCCATGAACTCATTAATTGGCATGACATCAATCCTTCAGAAAAACAAACATTTGAAATCACAGGAAAAATACCTTGATGCCATTAACAAATCCTCTGAGAATTTGCTGGTAGTTATAAATGATATTTTGGATTTTTCAAGTCTTGAAACAGGTAAAATTAAATTTGAAAATACATTGTTCAAACTGGAAGACGAGATTCAAAAAGTTGAAGATATTTTGAAGTACCGAGCAAAAGAAAAACGGATCAAACTGGAATGTATTATAGAAGAAGGGCTGCCTGAATGGATCATTGGTGATCCGACAAGGTTGAGTCAGGTGCTATTAAATCTGGCCGGTAATGCTATTAAGTTTACCGATAATGGAATTGTAACCGGCTTGGCGAGACTAAAAGAAAAGAAAAATAGCATTGCTATAATTGAATTTGAAGTAAAGGATACCGGTATTGGTATACCTGAAGACCGGCTGGAAACCATATTTGAAAGTTTTACTCAGGCATATAGTGAAACTAGCAGGCAGTATGGAGGTACTGGATTGGGTTTAGCCATTTCGAAACAATTGGTTGAGTTACAGAATGGTACCATAACTGTGGAAAGCAAATTTGGCCACGGCAGTATTTTTAGATTTAGTATACCTTATGAGATTGGTCATTCAGTAAACACCAAAAAAGAAAAAGTTAAGGAATGTGATCAAGCGTTAAACGGATTACATGTATTAGTGGTAGAGGACAACGATTTTAATGTTATGGTAGCGTCAGAGGAATTAAGATCCTTAATTAAAAATATTAATGTAGATGTTGCTGAGAATGGTAGAATCGCAGTTGAAAAAGTTACCACTAATAATTACGACCTAATCCTAATGGATATTGAAATGCCTGAAATGAATGGATATGAATCAACCCGGATCATCAGGAATTTGGGTCCCCCGCGAAACATAGTACCTATTATTGCTATGACAGCCAATACGATGAAAGGCGAAGCAAAGAAATGCCATGAAGCAGGGATGAACGAATACATGGCAAAACCATTTAAACCAGAGGATTTAGCTGCTAAAATTCATGAATTAATTTGTGTAGAAAAAGCAGAAGTAGAATGAAAAAGGTTTTGCACATATTGATTTTTCTATTTATCACAAATTGTGTTTTGGCTGCTGATGTACAAAGTAAATCAGATAGCTTAATTGCACTTTTGCAAGAGATGCCTGAAGACACCAACCGGGTTAAAGTATTAAATGAGCTTTCCTCAGATAATATGTTTTATTATCATGATCAAAAGCTAACTTTCATTAAGCAAGCTTTAATCCTTTCACAAAAATTAAATTACATAAAGGGTGAACTGATTTCTCTTGAAAGGATGGCTCATTATTATTACAATGTAAGTAAATATGATTCCTCTTTGTATTATTTAAAAATGGCTGAAAAGCTTGCTAAAAATGCAATTGATAAAACATATTTGACAGAATTATATGAGAATTATAGCTTGGTATATTTAAGCCTTGCTGAATACTATAAGGCAATTGAAATTGGTTATTTGGCACTTGAATTAGCCATTGAGGTGAATACCGACATTGCAAAAGGAAATGCTTTGGCAAGGCTTGGGATTATTTATCTGAAAATTAATAATTACGAAAAATCAATTGAATTTACTGAACAAGCCTTGACTTTTCATACGAGACTGAATAATTCTTTTTTAATCGATGCTGATCACTATTATCTTGGAAAAGCATATACCAAACTGAAAAATAAGGAGAAGGCGATATTTCATTATCAAATTATACTCGAAAAAAATGATGTGAACGAAGATATTGACTTATCAGGAAACAGAACTTATATAGAGGGACAGGTTCTCACACTTAAAGGTAATTTCAATGCTGCTATGGACAAATATGTTGAAGCTATTGAATTGATGCGAAAAGTTAGTACTAATAAAATGATTTCTGAAGTCCTCTTGAATATTACAGAGCTGTGGGTTGAGATGTTGCAAAATGATCATTCAACCGCTTTCGCCGAAGAATCAATAATAAAAATGGGATATAAAAATTTTGATGATTTTGCACGGTCATCATATATGACAATGGAGCTGTCAAAAGAAAATGATATAATGGTTTCTACATTACAGTGTTTGATGGAATATTATAAATTAAAACAAAATGCAAAGGAAGCCTATAAATATGGCAATGAATACATTTACCTTAAAGATAGTTTATTTAAATTGGATAATGCCAAAGTAATTGCCGAACAACAGGTGTATTTTGAACTTAAACAAAATGAAAAGCAAATTGAACTTCTGAACTTACAAAACAGGGCCAATGAAGAAGAAATAGAAGCAAGGCAACAACAGCAATATGCTTATTTGGGAAGTGCTGCATTATTATTAATAGTAATTCTGGCATTACGAAACCGGATAAAAATAATTCGCCAAGGTAGGGATCTAATAAAAGCAAAAAATGATATCCTTGAAAAAGAAAGGATTAAGTCCAATCAAAGTGAAAAATTCAAAGAAGAATTCCTAGCCAATGTAAGTCATGAAATCCGTACGCCTATGAATGCAATTATGGGCATTACAAACATTCTGCTAAAGAATAAGCATACGGAAGAACAGATATCTTATTTAGAGGCTATGAACCATTCAGCTAAAAATTTGCTGGTTTTGGTAAATGATATACTTGATTTTTCTAAACTAGAGGCAGGCAAAATGAAAGTTTTGAGCTTGCCATTTAATCCTCGTGAGATTTTAAATAATGTATATGGCCCTTTAAAAATAAATGCTGATGAAAAAGAAATAAACTTAAAGTTTTCCGTTGATGAGAATGTGCCTCAAACATTGATTGGCGACTCTAAAATGTTACAACAGATTTTGTTTAATTTGGTTAGGAACGGGATTTCATTCACTGAACAAGGAGGTGTTGAATTGAAGTGTTCTTTATCCGGAGAAAAATGTTGTGAAGGAGTAATTAGTTATGTTGTGAAGGACACCGGTATTGGGATAGTCGTTGAAAAACAAGATAAAGTACTGGAAACTTTTGTTAAAGTATACGATAAAAAGGCGCTCAACTATGGCGGCAGTGGTCTTGAACTTGCTATAATAAAACAAATGGTTGAACTGCAAGGTGGTAATATCCGGCTGGAAAGCACTCCCTCAGAAGGAACTACATTCTACCTTGAGATACCTTACAAACTTATGTTTGGAGAAGAATATATAAACAAGAAGGCGGATGAAAATGATACATTACTTGATTTAAGTGGAATCTCAATTTTATTGGTAGAAGATAATGAGTTTAATGTTATGGTTGCACAGGAAGAGCTAAATTCATCTATTGAAGAAGCTAAAATTGATATTGCTGTAAATGGAAAAATGGCAGTAAAGAAAATTATAGAAAATAACTATGATGTCATATTAATGGATGTTCAAATGCCTGAGATGAATGGTTATGATGCTACAAAAATTATCCGGAAATTACAGAATTCAAAAGCTAAAACTCCAATTATTGCAATGACGGCAAACAATATGCAACAGGAAATAGATAATTGCTATAAGGCTGGAATGAACGAATACATTTCAAAACCTTTTGATACACTTGAGCTACTTGGAAAAATCAGGAAATTGACAGTAAACAACTCTATTCCCTAAAAAATATCACGCAATATTTTACCGATATTATAAAAAGCATCATCATCCTTCACTACATATTGCTCAGCACCTTTGGAAATGGTTTGGGCTGCAACAGTATACTTTTCCTGGCTTGATAGCATAATTACATGGATTTGATCGTTATGCCTTTTGATCTCTCCTAATATTTCAAGACCATTAGCTGCTTCCTTAAATACATCATTAAGAAAATAATCGAGGATAATTAAATCTGGATTCAGATAAAGATTTTTAATGCATTCTTCGCCGGTATTAAATACCGAAATTCTATAACTTGGATTATTGGTGAGACGATCCTTTAGCATCTCGGCAAACATCTCATTATCATCTACAATAAATATTTTTTTCTGACTCATAATATATATGCAATAATTTAGATGTCAAAGATATAAAAAAATCATCAACCAATATTAAATCCATTATTTTTAACATATTATTAACTGATTTTTAACACCTTATTAACTGATCTTTAACAGGCTGTTAACATGCTACTGGCCATTTAGCGTTTATCTTTGTTTCATGAAAATTAAATTATTTATTAACTAAAACTTACTAAAATGAAAAAGCCTGTTTTATTACTCGTAATTGCAATGATGATAGCCAGTTTTGGATTCTCACAAGTATTAGGACCTCCTGATTATAATGCTGCAGATCGCAATGATGGAACGCCAGTTTTAAAACCTTTGAAAGCTGATCCGCCTCCGGTCAATGATAAGTATAACTCACTTTTGGCCAATTGTGCGGTAACCGGAACATGCGTTATTGATTATCCCAGACCGGTAGAGGATCCATATATTAAAACTACATCGCCTATGCTACTAACACAAGCTCAAATAAATGTACAACCATTACCGGTTGTTTATTTAAATAATGATGCAAAAGAAAGTGCAGATAAACCTTACCGATGTGTAATTGTTGACCTGACTTCCGAATCTCCTTCCACTGTACGATCACATAAAAGAATGTTTTGTACAGCAATTGATAACGGAGGAGTCGGATATTAATTAGTGAGCACTTATAAATAGAAACCGTCTGCAGCCCAGACGGTTTTTTTTGTGCCTAATCTTCAATTATAATTTCTCTATCGTCGTTAAATTTTTCATCAAACAAATCTTCGCACAACCTTAAATACTTTTCGTGCAATTCTTTAGATTGTTTTTTTCCATTTACAGCAAGTTTTTTACTTGATATTCTAAATGATAATTTGTCATCTTCATCCTTTAGGAGTTTGTCTTCTACCAATTCTGACCTTATTCTGCTTTCAAAAACTTCCATTTCAAGATCGAATAGTTTAATGTCCTGCAATTCTTCTATTTGAAGGTTTATTTTATCTGCAATCAAGTCCATTTCCATTTCTTGTAATTTTAAAACATCTTCGTACAGATCTTGTGAAAGATCAAATTGCTCATCAAATTCAATATCTTCCAGGCTCTCTAAAAGCTCATTTTTTTCTACGTTTTCCCAAACCTCTGAAAAATTCCACATTATATCATTATATTTTTCTTCTGCTATTTTCGATAGAATAAGTGCTTTTGCATAATCACCACTGGCATGTGACCATGCCTCAAATGCACTATTATCCATAGTTGAAGACAATTTTTGATAATACATATCTAAAGCCGTGTTATATTCTTCAGCGGCTTTATCCATTTCTTCCTGGGCAGCTTTCAGAACCTCTTTTGTCTTCTCCAATTCCTCCTGAACTTTTTGCAATTCATACTCTTCTTCTTTCATGGCCTTTATTCCACTTACCATCTTTTCATATTTCTCTTTTTCTTCTTCTTTTAATTCTTCCCCATTCTTTGTAACCTTAATTAGATTTCCGTTTTCATCAATTTCCAATTGAACATTACCTGAGGAGGATTCCTTCTTGACAGTATCTGGTTTCTGTTCCACTAATGAAGGATTGGGAATTACATTCTCAGGTACAATCTCAATCACTGTTTCAGGGGTGTGTTTGTCAACGGGCTCTCTTGTAATTTCAGTAACTGTCGGAGCTATTATTCCAAATATTTGATCATTATTCGGAATGTCAGAATGTTTTGGTGAAAAAGCCGAAGTACCCATAAAAACTATAATTCCTGCTGCAAGAATGAATAGTACCGCAAGAATTCCTTTAAATCCATGATTGTTTTGCCGAAGGCATCCCTTCGGAAGATTTTTTGTTTTCATACGCTTTATTCTTTTTAAAAGTTGATAATTATTTTGATATAAAGCGGCCGCAAGTTTATTTGTATTATTATTCAAATTCTGAAGATTTAGTAAGGCCTTTTGTAAAGAGTCAGTTTCATTACACACACTCAGGGTTAAATCGTCACAACAGTTTTCCCTTTCATCATCTGCCATGGAGGATATCCACCAAAATACAGGATGGTAGAAAAAAACAACTTCTAGCATAGATTTGAAAATATTCAGGAGGAAATCTTTCCTTTTAATGTGAGCAAGTTCATGTGTAATAATTGCTTCAACCTGTTCGCAGGGTAAAGAGCTTATCAATCCCAAAGGTAGAAGGATAACAGGTTTGAAATGTCCAATTACCATGGGAATGTTTGTAATGACCGATTCCATTAATTGGACTCTTCTAAAAATATTGAGTTTTTGTTTAATAGAAATTAAGTATTCATTCCATTTTTTTTCCATTGGGAAATTAGTTCTATTTTTTATTCGCTGAACAAACAAAAAACTACCTGCAAGACGGATTGAGAATAAAATAATTCCCAACATCCAGATTCCCACAATGTAAATAATGTTTTGACCGATCCATAATGTCAGATTTTGAAAGAATAAATTTTCTCTTACTTCATAAGCATCATAATTATTGGAAAATGCCTCATTTGAAGATCCAGACAAACTGATCAATTCTGAAGAAACAGCGGAGTTCCCATTTATAGAATTATCTGGAAAATAATTTGTAAATGTTTTTACGGAAATTATAACAACCAATATGATTGCCGAAATGGATACCCAGTATCTTAATTCTGGAGATTTACTTTTGAATAGAAAAAGTGATAGTTTTAGGAGTAATCCTATAATGGCAATCTGCCAAATGGAGTGGATCAATGTCCAGCCAAGTGCGTAAAAAATATCCTGATTTACCATGTTTTCAACAAAATTCATGACGAACCTCCTTCCAGCTCTTCGATGTATTTTTTGATCTCTTCCAGTTCTGTTTTAGAGGCCTGATGATTTCCTAATGCTTGCATCACCAGCTTTTTGGCCGATCCTCCAAAAACCCCATTCAGCAGTTTGTCAAGAAGCTGCTGTTGAGCAGCTTTTTGCTCAACAACAGCTGAATAAATATGGTTGCGGCCATCTTTAATTCTTGATACTAAATTTTTCTCAACCATTATTTGAAGGAATTTTAAGGTCGTAGTGTAGCCCACCTTCCTCTTTTTATTTAATTTATCATTTAAGGATCTGACTGAACTTGGACCCAGTTTCCAGAGCAATTGTAGTATTTCAAGCTCGGCCTCTGTGGTTTTTATTTTTTGTTTTGACATGTGTTTATCCCTACTATTATTTTTAATAACGCAAATATAATACGAAATATTTCGTATTTCCAAATTAATTACGAATAATTTCGTAATTTTAACAAAGATTAACAGATATTAGTATAAGAATAGGGGATAAGAAATTGGATTAGAATTGTGACTAATGAAGTATTTGTAGTTTTTGAGTTATTACCTTTTCGTTAGTTTCCGAAGAAAGTAAGTATAATCCATTTTTTAAATCGGATAGATTCAATGTAATACTGCTACTTGGATTAGTAATGTTTTCTGTTAAAACTACCCTGCCGGTTAAATCACTAATTTTTATTTTCCTATTAATAGAATTTATTTCAGATATCGAAATAGTAATATAATAATCTGCTGGATTAGGATAGATTGAAAATTGATTATGTGACAATTCTGAAAATCCATTCATAGGATCATAAATATTTATTAAATATTCAGGATGATCAATAAATGGATTGCGGTTATTTTGGTAAGAGTATATTACATTATTACGATTAATCTCAAAATCATCCGGCGGATCCTGCTGATGCCACTCATATAAAGTTGAGAATT
>JAIOTR010000411.1 GCA_021106665.1 Bacteroidales bacterium | reverse complement strand
TTGTAAACTTCATAAAGCCCGTTTCCGAAAAGATTACATGTGAGATCCGGGTCATTTCCGATATCGGGGTTGCTTGATCCATCAATGAATATACCATGACCGTCGTTGTTTGAGAAAGTGGAATTTAAAATCCCCGGACTGGCATTGTAGCAAGATAAACCATCACCTATTGCAGCAGTAATTTCACAATTTTCAAATATTGGCTGAGTTGTATTTTCGCAGTAAACATTATAAATATTTCCTTTTTCTACATTACAATATTTCAAAGAAGAGGTAGCTCCGCTATAATCACTCCTGTCATCGAATTCAATTCCTTCCCAGTCTCCCTGTATTTCACTGTCCGGCATAAAAGTAATTTCATTTCCTGCGCTCCCTTCAGCATATAGTTCTCCACCATAACTACTATATGGAATGTATATTCCAACCTGCAATTGTATTCCAGAACTAAACCTTAATGTATTCTCCGGCTCAACCGTTAATCGGCAAACATTTCCTGATTTACCGATAATAATATCAGATAATACCAGGTAATCTATACCATCATAATATAATGTACGGCTGTCGGTATAATGGCCACCTGATAACGCAAATTGATTAGGCGAATTTCCAGAATATGTATTACCTGACAAATGTGAATTACACGTCCAGTCGGTATAATACACCGGGTAACTGCCATTATTCAGAAATTGTGAATTGTGTATTTGTGGTGATGCGTTATACTCTTTAATTCCATATTGAACTGCATCCTGGAAAATACAATTATCGATAGTTGGCTGTGTGGTAGCATTGCTGTATAAATTATATTCATTCCCCTGTTCTACAATACAAAAATAGAGTGTAGAAATGCCTCCATAGTAGTCACTATTATTTTCGAAATAGATTCCTTCCCAACCACCAGGGGTATTGTTATAAGCTTTAAAAGTGATTTCATTTCCACTGGTTCCAACAACATTTAACTCACCTCCGTAATGGCTATATGGAATGTATGTACCTACCTGGAGTTGTGTCCCAGGATCAAAATTCAGGGTTAAGCCAGGGTCAATGGTTAACCGGCAGTTAGTTCCACTTTTACCGACTGTTATTGAGTTTAGGATATGGTAATCAATACCATCATTTTGCAATGTTCTGTCGCTTGTAATATGCCCACCGGCATACCCAATAAGGTTAATGCCTTTACCACTATAAGTGTTGTTTGTTAAAGTGGGAGAAGCCTGCCAATTTTCAAAATACAACGGGTATCTTCCAAAACCGTAAAAATCACAATCTTCGAATAAGCCGTAAGAATTGTTTAGTTTAACCCCATCCAGGACAGCATTCCTTATAACTGTGTTAAATATTTGTGCCTGGTTAGTGTTGTAGAAATACATGTTATAATCATTTCCATTTTCCACTACACAATAGTCCATTACCGAACTTCCTCCATACCAATCACTGTTATCATCGAAATAAATGCCTTCCCAGCCACCTACCGTTCCATCATAGGATGTAAAAGTAATCACACTGTCAACTGTTCCTATAGCATAAATTTCGCCACCATAATGTGAGTATGGAATATATGTTCCTATTTGAAAAAATGATCCGGTAACAAATTTTACTGAATTTCCCGGTTCTATTGTCAACCGGCTGTTATTTCCGGCTTTACCAACAACAAGATTTCCAAGCATGATATAGTCATATGCTATTGAATTCCAGGTTTGATTACTAGTTACCTGACCACCTTCTATACAAATACCATTGTATGTATTTCCCGTGAAAGTAAGGCCAGAGCCATTAGGTGGAAGAATAGTAAAGTTTGGTGAAGGATAATACATTGCATAGGTATTGTTTTCTGATAATACTGTATAAAAATTTGGTTCTGATACAGATGAAGTAAGGTATATACCGGCAAACTGGTTATCCGACATTTCACAGTTCAGGAAAGAAGGATTTGAATTGTTGAGATAAACCCCACTTTCTGTATTTCCCCCGAAGAAGGTTTCCTCAATGGTTAAATGGGAGGCATTTAGATTTAAACCATGTCCTTCTGCCCCTCTTAAATTACAATGCATCAACAATGGTTCATTGGTACTATTGCAATATAAATTAGCATTCCAGCTTCCATAGCCGGCGCCTTCAATAACCGTATAGTAAAATTGGGATGAAACGCCATTGTCACTGTTCGGATCAAAATAAATACCATCCCACAAACCAATTTCACTTGTATAGCCTCTGAACCTAACCGAATCCGTTACAGTTCCGTTACAGATTATATTTGCTGTGCTTACAGTCATTCCCGTTTGAGGCAGGAAGTTTAATTCAACGCCCGCATCAAATGTATGCGTACCACCGGTAAACGAAATATCAGCAGTTACCCAATATGGACTACTCGCTAAATCAAAGGTTGTCCAGCCGTTTAGGTTACCGGCAAGTTCCGTACCCGGTGTCCAAAGGTTCATATCATGGAAGGTTGGTGAAACAAGCCCATCACCGGTAAAAACTACTTTATATTGTAAATAACGGTCAGTAATTCCAAGAACAACAGGACTTGTTGAAGTAAGTGATGACCAGTTGTCCCAGTCGTAATCTTCTCCTGCTGTACGGTATGCAACTTCAATGTTTGAAACAGCAGGAAGTGAAGCAGTAAAAGTCAGCTCAGTAATGGTTCTTTCTGCTCCTAACTCGTAAAACGGATTAGAGACGAAAAATCCATTCTTTTCATAATCGGCTGTTAAATTTAATGTTGCATAACGGCCATTGTGAATGGGTGTTCCGGATAAGTTCTCTCCACCGCAATAACCAATCCATCCGTCTTTGGCAAAAGCAGCACCATCTTTAGTACGATCGTATATGATATTGGTAGCAAGGTTCCAAACCAGTGGTGTGGTGTTAATATCAGCATAGTAAACACTGTTGCTTAATGTGGTTCCATCATCTCCGGCCA
>JAIOTR010000122.1 GCA_021106665.1 Bacteroidales bacterium | reverse complement strand
TTTTCCGTCTGTCCCGATTGTTTGATTTTATTTAATATTGAGTCATAGTAGTTTTTCTTTTCAGTAAAGGTTGGATTATGATCGAAAAATAAAAGGCTATCATTATTAACTTGAGAGTCGGAAAAGGTTCTGACAGGTTGTAAATTCTCTTGATCGCTCTGTGCAATCAAGATCGACGAAGAGAAAAAAAATATTATTAACCACTTAAAAATTATATTCATAGAATAACGCCCGATTTCTAACATTGGTAAAGATAACTAAATTAATTGTTGTTAGTGTCTGAATTTTTTCCCGAACATTTTATTTAAATTCCTTCTAGTCAGCTAAAAGTATCAACAAAAATCATTACACTGTATTGCCACCCCTCTCTGATCCCTATATTGATTTTTTCACCAGTATAAAGTGATAGAGTCGAACAAATAGCAATAATTAAAACTGAAAATTTTAGGTTCTTTTTCATTTTTACACCCATGCAAGCATAAGATTCGGCAAGTCCATGATTATAATTCAATTCTTTTGATAATAATAAACTTTCATTTGCATAAGGTTAGAATTTAAGTTAATTAATAATTTGTTTTATTGTTATCAGATGATTTATATGTTGAAAAAATTAATGTAAATAAAAATATTTACTACAAAACCAATTGATTAGATATTTATCATTGCAAAAAATCTGGTTATGTTTTTAAACAAATTTCGAAACTACTTTTTCTTAATTCCCTTAACAATTCTTTGTTTTCACATCACTGCCCAGGAAAATATCTCCGGTTCCTTTTATAAACATTTCACCGGAAATTTAGACACAACAATGAAGATTACCATGGACCTGTTTTCACAAAATGGTAAAGTTTCGGGCTTCTATTACTATTATTTTCCTGAACCGGATAATGAAGACTTCTATCATTATGGTAAGACAATTCCGATTCAGGGGAATATATATGATAATTATATTGTTCTGAATGAATATTCAAACCTGGAATCAAGTTTTAAAGGAACATTTGATTCTGAAAATGGGATTACCGGTGTGTGGGAAAAAGAAAAAAAAGATGAATCCATCCCATTTGATATTTCTGAAAATTATGAAAATGGAAGCCTCTCCTTCACTTGTTATACCAAATTTGATCAAAGAGTTTTATCAGTTGAAGGTGGCAACGAAAATGAATCTCCAAAAGCTAAGATTAATCTTTACCTACTTCATCCTAACCTTACAAAAGGAAATCCTCTAAAAGACACCCTTGATCGGATCATTACACAATTTCTCATTAATAAATCGGAATTGATAAATTCACCTGAATTACTTCTTGAAAATATCACTTTTGATTTTTTTGATTCATATTATAAGGCGACCGAAGGAATTGAGGATTTATCATCTACAGCGTCCTTCAATTGGGGAAAAAATATCACGATGGATATCTGTCACAATGAAAATAATATAGTCTCTATTAAAGTTGAGAAATATGCATTCACGGGTGGCGCTCATGGAATCTCAATGACAGAATTTGTTGTTTGTGATTTAAATCTTAGGAAAAGGTTGGAATTGAATGATATTTTCAAAGAAGGTGCCCGTGAAAATCTGGATGCCCTTCTTGACAAAAAACTTCGCAGGTTAAATGGCATTACTCCAGAAGAGAAATTGAATGAAGCAGGATTTTTTGTTGATAAAATGGAAGCCACTGAAAACTTTTATATCAATAAAGATGGGATTGGATTTTTTTACAATATCTATCACATAGCCCCTTACTCTTCAGGGACTACAGAACTTTTGGTACCATTTAGGGAAATAAAAGATTTATTTAGATCAGACCACCCAATTTCCTGGATAAGGAAATAAATTATTGATTTTGCTCAATATGATGAAACTGATTGTCAGATACGGGTGACCATTCTGTGGCAGTTGATAAATCAGCAATAAAAAGGGCATCAAGAATTAAATAAATATTGTTGGCTTGCATCTTTTTCTTTTCATCCACTAAGCAAAAATATAAAATGATTTATACTGTCACATTTGTTGGGTATGCGATAAGTTTTTATTATGGAACACTGATAACGCACCCGTATTGTTGAAACAATTCCAAATTAATTTAGTTTAATTAATTTTAACCTCGACTTATGGCAAAAAAGAAACCGATAATAGTAACAGGAGCACACAGATCAGGCACTACATGGGTGGGACAAATGATTGCATTGGACAAAAATGTCAGGTACATTCATGAGCCATTTAATATTGATGAACCTCGTAAACATCCGCTAAAATACTGGTTTGAATATGTAAGTCAAAATGACCCACCTGAAAGACAGGTAGAAATATACAACTTCATCAATGAGATACTCGACTTTAACCTGAAAGGTGTTTACAAAGATTTTTCGATGATCCGGGGACCGAGGGATATTCAAAGGTTCCTGAAAGATTCATTTGAAAGAATTTATAAAAAGCCCTTGATAAAGGATCCGATTGCTATCATGTCAACAGACTGGTTAGCAACAAGATTTGATGCAGATGTGGTTGTATTGGTTCGGCATCCGGCGGCGTTTGTTGCCAGCTTGAAAGTAAAAAAATGGGACCATGCTTTTGATCATTATGTTGAGCAGGAAAAACTCATGGAGGTGTTAGCGCCTTTTGCGGAACAAATAAAATTATTTGCAAATTCAGAACAGGATATAATTGACCAGGGAATTCTTTTATGGAACATTGCTTATTACAGGATTCATCAATTCAAACAAGTTTTTCCCAATTGGATATTTGTGCGTCATGAAGATCTGTCAATGGATCCGGTAATTGAATACAAGAAGATATACGAAAGGCTGGGATTAAATTTCACATCCATGGTTGAAAAGAATATAGTCGAATCTTCCACAGCAAAAAAAGCCGGACATTTGACAAGAGATTCCAAAGAAAACATATCAACCTGGAAGAAAAGGTTAACTGAAGATGAAATAAATCGTATTAAAAATGATACCAAAGATATCTCAGATATTTTCTACTCCGAGGAATATTGGTAATTAGCAAAACTTCGAACTTCAAACATCGAACTTCGCACTTAATATTGTCTTGTTATTTTATTAACAATATTCAACAATTACTTTTTTATCCGGTTAAGATTTATAATTTTGCCCGTTTCTTTGCTATTAGCTTAGTGAATTTTTGTGGCTTGGTGGCTAGTATCAGATTTCCTTTATATGCCACAAAGACACTAAGTCACGAAGCATCACCAAAAAAGTAATAAGTTAAATACTACAATTAATTGAAGTAAAAGATGATCACCAACAATTTTATAAATCGGCACAATGGCCCACGCCTTTCAGAACAAAAGGAAATGCTTAAAAAAACAGGTGTTTCTTCAATGGATGAATTGATTGAACAAACTGTACCTGCTGCCATTCGGCTTAATCGTGATTTGAATTTGCCAGACGGTATAAACGAATATGAATATTTAGATCATCTTAAACAATTAGCCTCAAAAAATAAGATATTCAAATCCTACATTGGCTTAGGATATTACAATACAATCACTCCAGGTGTTATTCAGCGTAATGTACTTGAAAATCCGGGATGGTATACCTCCTACACGCCCTACCAGGCAGAAATATCCCAGGGTAGATTAGAAGCATTACTCAACTTTCAAACCATGGTATCGGACATGACCGGGCTCCCAATTGCTAATTCATCCTTATTAGACGAAGGAACAGCTGCCGCCGAAGCCATGATTATGCTTTTTAATGCAAGGCCCAGGAGTCTGGTAAAAAGAGAAGCAAATGAATTTTTTGTATCACAAGACCTATTTCCTCAAACCATTGAAGTATTAAAAAACAGATGTGAACCCCTTGGGATTAAGTTGGTTTTTGGAAATCATGATAATTTTGAATTTAATGATAGATTTTTTGGAGCAATCGTTCAATATCCAAATCAGGCAGGTAAGATTTATGATTATAGAAATTTCGTTGAACAAGCCCATAAAAATGAAGCTTCAGTAGTTATTGCAGCCGACATTTTAAGCCTGGCTTTATTAAGCCCTCCCGGAGAATGGGGCGCTGATGTGGTTGTAGGATCAACCCAAAGATTGGGGATACCGATGGGATTTGGTGGTCCGCACGCCGGTTATTTTGCTACAATAGAAAAGTATAAAAGAAACATACCGGGAAGAATAATTGGTATTTCGGTTGATGCACAAGGAAACCGTGCCTTACGCATGGCTTTGCAAACGAGGGAGCAACACATAAAAAGGGAACGTGCCACATCCAATATTTGTACAGCACAAGCCTTGCTTGCGTCTATGGCTGGATTTTATGCAACTTATCATGGCCCGGAAGGAATAAAGGCAATAGCAAAAGAGATTAATGATCTAACCAAATTATTAGCCGGCGAGCTGCCAAAATATGGTTATAAAATCGTGAACCGGGATTATTTTGACACCCTGACAATTTCGTTGCCCGAAAATTTACATTTAGATAAACTGAAAGAAATCACCGAAGACAATGAAGTTAACCTTCGATATATTGAAGAATCAACGGTTGGGATTTCCTTAGATGAAACGACATCAATCGAAGATGTTAAATCTTTGTTAAAGATTTTTGCTTCGGCAAACGATAAACAATTTGAAAATTTTACTCAAGTAAAAAATTCTTCAAGTTCCATTCCTGAAAATTTACAACGTAAATCTTATTTTCTGACACACCCTGTTTTTAACTCTTACTTTTCAGAAACAGAGATGATGCGGTATTTGAAACAGCTTGAAAACAAAGATTTAGCTTTAAACCGGTCTATGATCCCATTGGGTTCATGCACCATGAAGTTAAATGCAGCCGCTGAAATGTTCTCTTTAAGCTGGCCTGAGTTCGGCGCTATTCATCCTTTTGTACCAAAAGATCAGGCTGCAGGATATTTGGAGTTAATTAATAATCTGGATAAGGACTTGTGTGAGATCACCGGCTTTGATGCCATTTCATTTCAGCCTAATTCTGGAGCATCTGGTGAATATACAGGATTGATGGTGATCAGGGAATTCCTGAAGAGTAAAGGTGAGGGACATAGAAATATTTGCCTGATCCCGGCTTCAGCCCATGGAACCAATCCTGCCAGTTCTGTAATGGCTGGGATGAAAGTAGTAGTGGTTAATTGTGATGAGCTAGGAAATATCGACATAAAAAACCTGGAAGATAAAGCTTCGGAACACAAAGACAACCTTGCTGCCATCATGGTAACTTATCCGTCAACACATGGAGTTTATGAGGAAGATATTCTGAAAGTAATTGACATCATTCACAAAAATGGCGGACAGGTTTATATGGATGGGGCTAATATGAATGCACAGGTTGGGTTGACCAATCCGGGAATAATTGGCGCCGATGTTTGTCATTTGAACCTGCATAAAACATTTGCCATTCCTCATGGTGGTGGTGGACCTGGCGTAGGTCCGATAGGAGTTGCAAAACACCTTACTCCTTTCTTACCAAAACATCCGCTTTTTGAAACAGGAGGAGAAAAAGGAATATATCCAATAGCCTCTGCACCTTTTGGAAGCGCTATGATCCTGCCGATCTCTTACGGATATATAAAGTTGTTAGGTAAAGATGGACTAACAGAAGCTACCAAAGTTGCTATTTTAAATGCCAATTATTTGAAGTCAAAATTAGAAGTCCATTATAAAATTCTTTATACTGGCAAAAATAACATGGTGGCCCATGAAATGATCCTCGATTGTAACCGGTTCCATAAAACAGCGGATGTAACAGTTGCTGATATAGCCAAGCGACTGATGGATTATGGATTTCACGCTCCCACTGTAGCTTTCCCTGTTCATGGCACTTTGATGGTTGAGCCGACTGAAAGCGAGCCTTTGGCTGAATTAGACAGGTTTATTGAGGCAATGATCTCGATTAGGAAAGAAATTCTTGAAATTGAAGAGGGCAAATCAGACAAGGGCAACAATGTGATAAAAAATTCTCCCCATACGGTAAAAATGGTTACCGAAAATGAATGGGATTATCCTTACACCAGAAAAGAGGCCGGATGGCCTGTTAACTTTGAAATTGTTGATAAATACTGGCCGCCGGTTACCCGGATTGATGATGCTTTTGGCGACAGGAATTTAGTTTGTACCTGTGCACCAATTGAAGGTTATTAATCTTTTGGCTTTTAATTTTGTTTTTTTTAGATTAAATTCCATATCTTTATAGCACTTTAAGAAAAGTATTAAATAATAAATATATGAAAACTTGTTTTAAAGTTTACGTATATATAAATTTGCAATTTAATCGTTATAATATTGTAAGACATTAAATGAGTGATGCAGGAAAATTATTAGACGGCATTTATACCAAGGCCGTAAAGATGATAAACCGGCAAAACTCACTAATAGAACAAAATACACAACTTAATAAAAAACAGGAAGAATTAAATAATACTATTGAAAATCAGAACAAATTAATTGAACAACTAAAAGATAAGAACAGGAATTTAAAATTTGCGAATTCAATTAAACAATCAGAAGGGAACATTGATGTAAAAAATAAGATTGACGAACTCGTGCGGGAAATTGATAAATGCATCGGACTTTTGAACAAATAGATTATTCTGACTTTTGACAACTTTTAATGGACGAATTAACAATATCAGTAACAATTGCCGACAGGCCATACAGATTAACGATAAAACGAAATGAGGAGGAGACGATCAGAAAAGCAGCAAACGAGATCAATAATAACTTAAAGCACTATTCTGATAGTTTTGCATATAACGATAAACAAGACCTCCTGGCAATGGTGGCATTGGAAAAAACAACAAATGCACTGATGAATAAAAGCGAATTAAAAGATATTGATAATAATATTACAATTAAACTATCAGAAATCGATAAATTGCTATCAGATAATCTAAT
>JAIOTR010000081.1 GCA_021106665.1 Bacteroidales bacterium | reverse complement strand
TTCTTCGATTTTGATAAAGCAACATTACGAAGTGAATCTGCAAACGAACTGGACAGATTGGTGAAAATGCTGATTGATGTACCCACTATGAAAATAGAAATCTCAGGTCATACGGATAATGTAGGTTCGGATAATTATAATAAACAACTCTCTGAAGATCGTGCAAAAGCAGTTGTTGACTACCTGATTGAAAAAGGAATAGACCAGGATCGATTGACTTATGCAGGATATGGAGAAACCCAACCCATTGCAGATAATGATACGGAAGAAGGGCGACAGGTGAACAGACGGACAGAATTTAAGGTTTTAAGTAAATAATCCAAAAAAAATTAATAAAAAGATGCTGTCTGCGCCGACCTTAAGGCCAGCGCTGATTTATTTCGGTATATTCTTTCAACCCCGACTTTAAAGTCGGAATTGAAGTATTTCATTTCATCAACTCCAAAACCATCCTTGTAGCTTCACCGGTAAAACCAGCACATTTTTGGTGCAGGTTTTTATCACTGAATTGTTGCCGGCCTTCTTCAGAACTCAAATCACAGTCTGTTAATCCAGGACAACTTGTGGAACCAAACTTCGACTCAAAATCTTTAATGAACTGCTGTACTTTTTGGTAGTTGATGGATTTGTCTTCTTCTGGTTTATCCCTACCATAAATTATATTCAACGCCATAACTCCTCCCAGGATTGCACCACACATCCCATCGGTGTTGGCCACTCCGCCGCAAAATCCCGTAGCTATCCTTGGAATTAAAATCGATTCTATTCCCTTATATTCTGCGACTGCTTTTAAAACACTTTCGGCACAACCAAAACCGGAATTGAAATATGCCTTACTTTTTTCAACTGTTTTATCCATCCAATAAATTTTTACAAGGAATAAAAGTATTAAAAGATAAAGAAAGGAATCAACTTTTAAAAGGAATATCAAACGTCACTTTAGTTCCGGCAGGATTTCCTTTTTCATCCTCCAGGTCGGTAATGATAAGAATGATTTTTTGCCGGAGTTTTTTATTTAAAACCTGAAGTCGTTCGTGGGTTATGTCTGTGGCCATGGAGCGATGGTCTTTATCCTGTCTGTATTGAATTTCTTTTGCCTTTTCACGGCCTACACCATCATCCTCCACTTCAAACCGGATTAGGTTGCCGTTTAACCCAAACTGGATTTTAATATTTCCTTTTTCGTCTTTATGTTTAAAACCATGTTCAATAGAGTTCTCGATGAAAGGCTGTGCCAGCATAGGTGGTATAGTCATAGTTTCTGAATCAATATTTTCATCAACCTCAATGGAATAGTCAAACTTGCCTTCATACCTCACTTTTTGAAGCTCAAGATAATTTTCAATGGTTGCAATTTCTTCTACTAAAGGAATAAATTCTTCTACCGAGCTATCCAGGATATTCCTTATCAACTTTGCAAACTTTGAAAGATATCTGCTGGCAGTCCTGGGATCCTTTTCTGTAATGAATCCCTGAATACTGGAGAGCGAATTAAAAATAAAGTGGGGATTCATCTGCGAACGAAGTAATTTTTGCTGCAGGTTTGTTTTTTCCTGTTCTATCCTGAATTTATTTTGCCTGATAAGTAATATGGCTATTAGAATTATAAGTACAATTAATATTCCCGATCCAATTAAGAAAAGGATGGAGCGCTGAGCCCTATCTTCCTGTAATTCTTTTTCTTTTTCCAATAATTCAATTTTCTGAGAAATAGACTCATTTTCTGCATTGGCAAGAATTACATCAGTTAACCGGCGATTTGCTTCTGTGTAAATGTTGTCCTCAGACTGTATCTTCAATTTATAATAATATAGAGCCTTTATATGGTCACCTATTTCCTCATTCATAATATGAAAAACATCATAGATATTAGAGAGCATTAGCTTGACTGCTGTATAATATCTGTATTTCATTTCGGGATCTTCATAAACGAGGGTGTCAATTGATGCATAAAAATCAGTGACTGCTTTTAATCCTGATTCGAGGAATTTATTAGCAGCATTAAAACTCCGCATCTCAAAATATATATATCCACATTGTTGATAAATATCTGGCATCTTTTCAAATCTACCTGTTTTTTTATATACTTGTATAGCATCTAAACAATACGCTTCTGCTTTGAGAAAATTTGGTTTATCTAAACAAGTATGATATACATATCCTAGATTCCCATACAAAACCCCAGGAAGATAAGTATTTCTTATTTCACTTATCATAAGTGTTTTTTCATAATATTGTATTCCTTTATAAACATCTTTTTGGTCTGTAAATATATTACCTAACTCAATCATCATATAGGCCTCATACCATTTATTCCCAAGTTGCCTGTATTCATATAATAGTTCATTATAATAAATTAATGCGCTATCATATTTTTTTATTTGGTGTAAAAAGGCAGCACCAATTCTTCTTCTGGCAAATAATTCTGCATATTTATTTCCTGTTTTATAAAAGATCGATTGTGCCCTTCTGAAATATTCAATTGATTTATCATGGTTGCCCACGAAGGCGTTTATAAAACCAATTTGGAGTAACAAGTTTCCATGACAGTCTAAATCCCCAAATTTTTCTAAAATGCGGAGTGCAGCAAGGTAGTTTGTCAATGCATTTTTTAAATCAAATTTATAGAAATAACCATTGCCAAAATTGAAAATGGCCTCTGCTTTTCCAAACTCATATTTTAGAGACTCAGATAATTTCAATGCTTGATTTGAATAGTGGAGGCAACTATCAGGATAGCGCTGGGAAATTGACGTAGCAATTAAATTAAGATGATCAACCAGTTCAGTCCCCTGAAAATTTGGGATGATATTAATTAAATTGTCGATTTCAGTTTTATGGACATTGGTTTTTATTTGACTATACGAGCA
>JAIOTR010000542.1 GCA_021106665.1 Bacteroidales bacterium | reverse complement strand
TTCATAAAAAGTGATTTCGCCATCTTCCAGTTCATCAATCAATTCCAATTTGTATTCATCGCCCTTCTCCTTGAAATATTTTAAGGCGTCTGATTTGGAAATTTCTTTTCGGATATATTGCTGCTTTTCCCTGGCAAATTCCAGCATCTTATTTTCGATCTTTTGAAAATCGTTTTCTGAAATGACCTTGTCACCAAGATCAATATCATAATAAAATCCATGCTCGATATCCGGCCCAATTCCGAATTTTGCTCCAGGATAAAGATATTCAATGGTTTCAGCCATCAGGTGGGCTGATGAGTGCCACATGGTTGCTTTTCCTTCGTCGTCATTCCAGGTCAGCAATTGAACCGTAGCATCCTGATCAATGGATATGGTTGCATCCATTACCTCACCGTTTACCTTAGCCGAAAGTACATTTCTCGCCAGGCCTTCGCTAATGTTCATTGCTATCTCCATGGGGGTTACCCCTTTTTCGTATTGCCTTATGTTTCCGTCAGGAAAAGTTATATTTATCATTTAGATTTCTACTGTTGAAAAAATTGGGTGCAAAAATAATTAAAAGAATAGTACTAATAACAAGAATTTTACAAAGAAATCTGATCTGAAATTATAGAAGAGTAAAGTGAAAAAAATTTGCTACCAATATTAACCTTTAAATTTGAAAAAAGTGATTGACATTGAGATCATAATAATTTACTCTACCGTAAACTTAACCACTTCGTTTTGAATGGTTTTTACTGACTTCAAATAAATATATAATGCCGAAAGGTCTTCGTTTGTTAAACCGGCATACATGGTCCAGGGCATAATAGTATTAAATTCATTTTCGCCAATATATTGCGGAACAAAATTCGAGTCGGCATATTGCTTGAATTTCCGAATAAAAACTTCTTCGCTCCATTTTCCTATGCCGGTTTCAGTATCAAAAGTGATATTGGAAGACCTAACAACGCCACCGGTTGGCAATGTATAATCCCTGCCACCAGCAAATGCAAGTTCAGGAATTATTCTTCCTTTTTTAGCTTGAGTATGGCATTCCAAACATCCAATAGATAAATATTCACCATACTCTAATTTATCAGCATTTACAGGTTTTGTAATGAATTCAGGCTTTTTAGGAATGGTATTAATAATGAAGTTAAACGGAAAACCCGATACAGACGCTATGTTTTCTTTTTCAACTGGTTCTAGTGTCCTGATATATGCTATGATCGAATAAATATCCTCCTTGTCAATTTTGCCAAAATACAAATAAGGCATAACAGGAAAAAGAGCCTTTCCATCCTTTGATACTCCTGAAGTAATAGCCCGGAACAACTCTCCATCAGTCCAATCACCAACACCATAAGGTGTGATATTTCCGGCATAATATTCACCAGGGAAGCCCCATTCACGTTTAAATATTTCTCCTCCTGCACCCAGCGATCCTTCTTTCGGTGGCCCCCCAAATTTATTCCAGTCCCTTTCAGCATGGCAATCTATACATAATGTAACATGAAGTGCCACGTATTCACCTCTTTGAAGCCGTTCTTCAGTGATCTTTATTGTTAACTCCGGTGCTTCACCAACATCAGGCAAGGCAGTTTTTATATAAATTAAAACACCGGTTATTAATACAATAATAATTGGAATTAGCCACAGTAAAAAATTAACGATCTTGCTCATAGTTAATAATTATAAGATTAAGCACACAAATATAAGATGAATAGATATGATAATGAAAGATAATATCAGATTTAACAATTGATTAAGAAAATATTGATGTTTAAAAAGTTGATCATAATTATTTATTCATTTCAATTTTAAATACCCAAGCATAAAGACAAGGAACTTTGGAGAAATTTATGATGGGTGTCATAATGGTCAAGTTTCCATTAGATTGTTTCCATTCTATTATATTTGAATATCCTAATAATGAAATATTTTTGATCGGACTTTCAATTCCTTTTATTTGAAGATTTTCTTGTGGCCAGGAGGTGCAGAGTGCGAATGAATCATTGTTTTTTGAAGTAAAATAGACATTATCATTTTCGCTTGATATTTTAGATGTTTGTGGTTTAGTTTCATAAATGGCTTCACCGTTTATATCTAACCAGTCTCCTATTTCGGTAAGTCTTTCCTGCATGATTACAGGAATCCTGCCATCGGCTGTTGGGCCTACATTGAGCAATAAATTTCCACCCCTGCTAACAATATCTATTAATTCATGGATTAATTCTGTAGTAGTAGAGTAGTCATTAATATTCTCATCCCTGTTAAATCCAAATGATCCACCAATCCCCCGGCTTTCTTCCCATGGGTGATTAATACCAATTCCATCAGCATCCTTATATTCGCTTGAATAATAATCTCCATGATTGCCAGGCATCCCTTCAAAAAACCTGTCGTTTACAACAACCTCCTCTTTGACCGGTGATTCAGAATATAACCATGAAAGAAAATCTTTGGCTTGCCAGTATTCATCATCACCACCCCATTCTCCCGCATCAAAAAAAATAACGGATGGCTCGTAATTATTTACCAGTTCCTTTAACTGAAAATGCAAAAGTTCATCAATGTATTTTTCTTCTGGAATCCGGTATTGATCAACATATTTTTGATTGATAAAATAATTACCTTTCCTTGGGTGGGTTTCCCATTCAATAATGGAATAATAAAGTCCCATCTTCAATCCTTTTGACCTGACAGCATTTGACAGATCTCCCAATAAATCTCTATGTGGGCCTACAGTTACACTATTCCAATCCGTTTTGTAGGGGCTTTTTGTATCCCAAAGACAATACCCATCATGATGTTTTGAGGTTAATACCACATACTTTGCTCCAGATCTTTTAAACAAATCTGCCCATTCATCAGGATAGAATAATTCTGCTTTGAACATGGTCCCGAATTCACGGTATTCGAAATCCTCTCCATAAACCCGGTTGTGAAATTCTTTTCCTCCGTTAATGGTATCTTCCATAACGCGGGCATAATACCATTCGGCATAGGAAGCATATAAATCGCTTCTTCTTAAAAAGTGAAAATACCCCGAAAGCGATAAATAGAAAAGCAAAGATGAATAGTTGAAGGATCATTGTATTTGTATTAAAGTGTTGAATAACGATTGGGCATAGCTTTCATAGCATATTTTAAATAAATAAAAATTATTCTTTAACAAAACTAGTTGTTGAAACCCGATCCTTACTACCGTATTTAATTAGATGAATTCCGGGTGTTAGAGTACTGATGTCAATTTGAGTCCCGAGACCTTCAACATCCTGTTTTATTAATTCCTGACCAGTCATGCTATAAACAGATATAAAGCTATTATCATATACCTGATCTGTTATTACCGTAATCCTATTACTCGAAGGATTAGGATAAATATGTATATTAGTATTACATTTTATTTCATCAATTCTTGTAATCATTGATAATGGGAGTTTCCAAACTCCTCCGGCATTCATTCCCGCATATAAATAATCTTGAAAAACCCATAATGACAGCACAGGCGAACCAGTAAGTCCACCGCTATTATTAACCCATGTGTTTCCATAATCCAAACTTGCAAACACTGCTCCATCACCGGTACCTGCAAAAACCAAAGTGTCATAAACATGCAAACAGCGAATGTTTGTCTGCAAAGGCAACCCGATTGACATTTGGCTCCAGTTTGCCCCTTGATCATGTGACATATATATGCCATCTTCTTTCGTTCCTGCAAACAAATATCCATTAACAAGCTCAATTGCTGTTATTGTGTTTGCGTTTAATCCATTATTTATTAGTAACCAGTTTGCTCCTAAGTCATTTGTAATATAGATGCCGCTGTCAGAAGTTGCTGCAAAAACATTTAAGCTGTCAGAAGCCATAGAAAGAATATTGAGGCTGCCTAATCCTGAATTAACCGGGCTCCAGCTTGAACCGACATCAGAAGAAACAAAAACGCCTTCTTCGCCGCTTCCGGCAAACAGATTGCCCTGGCAAATCGCAAAAGCCTGAATCCAGGCACTGGTAAGGCCACTATTTGACATTGAGAAAGAACCACCATTATTTGTTGATTTAAAAACGCCCAACATATCAGTTCCTGCAAAAACATATTGACCTGATGAGATAATTGATCTTGTTTCGACTGTCCAAATCGAAGTTATTCTTGTCCAGTCTGTACCACTATTAGTTGAAGCAAAAAAACCTGAACCATGTGTCCCTGCTAGCAAATTTGAGCCACTGCTACAAATAGAGCCCACACAAGCATTAAATTCTGTTGCACAGCTATTGGACCAGCTTCCTCCTGTACTACTTCTTTTGTAAACATGACCATTCTTAGTACCTACATAAATATCAGAATCACTTGTGCTAATAGCCCATATATTTGTTTCATCAAGTCCTGTGTTTATTGTACTCCATGTCAGCCCTGAATCCAATGACCTGTAAACACCAGCCCCCATACTCCCAGCATAAAGAACACCATTCAGTTGGGCAAAACCTTTAACCGAAGGAATGCTGGTCCCCAACGGATTCCATGTGTCACCATTGTTAGAAGAAACAAAAATACCGGATGACAATGTGCTTACAAACACTTTGTTTTCAAAACATATTATTGCCATGATGTTTAATTCAGTTAGCCCATTATTAATCGATACCCAGCTATTACCCGTATCAGTTGACCTGTATAGTCCATCCAAGTATGTTCCTGCAAAAATATTATAACCATCTGTAGCAAGGTAATAAGCATATTTTGCAGAAAAACCATTATTCATTTCTGTCCATGTATTTCCTGTATCTGCTGAACTGTAAATACCTCGCAAGTAAGTAGCGGCAAACAGTACATTATTACATTCGGTTAAGTTTTTGATGTATTTTCCGTCTAGTTTTGTACCTGCAGGTTCCCATGTCATTCCATTATCGTTCGTACGAAATACATTTTCATCTGTTGAAACAAAAACATAATCACCTAATTTAGTAAAGGATTTTGTGTCACAACTTATTAGTCCTTCATTATGAAATGCCCATGAATTTCCCTGATTGCCGCTTACCAATACTCCGCCACCGCTTGCTGCATATAATGTTTGCCCGTCATAAATAATACTTCTTATATACCCACCTGGTGGTCCGTTCAACTGTTGCCATTGACCGAAAACAGTTGTTGTTAAAACAAAACAAAATACTGTTAAAGCTGCTTTTTTTAGTTTATATTTCTTCATTATTTTAATGTATTAAAAATACAAAATTAGTAAGAAATGTCTCCATTCTGAATCCTGAAAATATTAACAAAATAGTGTTAGGTTTTTAGACAGTCTGACG
>JAIOTR010000264.1 GCA_021106665.1 Bacteroidales bacterium | reverse complement strand
CATAAAATCCCAGGTTTGGTCCAAAACTTCGATCATGTTACCATTGCCATCATAGGTATAATCAAAATGGCCAAAATTCATCCAGTATGTCATCATCCACATCTCAATAAGAACCTCTGTATTCAGGCCATTTCCATCATAGGTATAGGTATCTCTGAACATCAATTCATAAGCGCTTGTATCAGGATTCCAAATATAGAAAAGTGATTCTAGAGGATTACCATTGGAATTATTTGTAAACTCGGACTTACTGGCATTGTTCCACATATTATTATCCCACATATATACCATAGCCTCAGTAAGATAATCATTAACATCGTAAGTAAATACTGTGCGCATCATATTTACCCAGTTGTTGTTTTCCCAATCCTGCATAATTGATTCAACCATTACAATCCCATCGCTTTTGTATGGTATAGTTGATACAGATAGAATCTTACCTTCCAGGTTGTAGGTTTCACCAATCCTTTCAATGATATTGTCCGGAATTTGATATTGCTCACCAATTTGTTGCCAGGTTCCGGTAAAATTAGTCTGAGCATTGACTAATCCGAACATACAAAAAGCAACTAAAATAAATTGAATTTTAAGTAAATTGTTTTTCATGATAAAGTTCTCCTATTTTTTTAATTTATAAATTGTTTTTTGACTTTATTATCTATTAATAATTAAATGTATTAAGTTGTCAAATTTATACTATTAAAGGTGCGATATCAACACTTTGGAGACTTATTGAATGAATGATTCAATATCCATGATTAAGTACATAAAATCAATGTGAAATTTTAGTTGCAGGATTTTACTAAATAGATTAAAGGACTTGAGGAAATATCATTTTCGAATTATTACTTTTCCAATTTTATACAATACGCTTTAATACATAGATCAAACTTAAGGGATTCAAATTCACTTTCTGAACCGCACTCATACCAAGTCGTAGGCCATTTCTCATAGTTAGGATTGACCCAACATTTTTTGGATGTTATATGTGGATCGGAATATCTCTCAATAAATGTTTCAACCGGTAAAGGCATTGTATCGTTTGGAGTCACATAGCGCATCATGATAAAAAAATCATCACCCTCATTTACCTTTACTGTTGATGGTAAATCAAAGGTATAATAACCTGCATATTTACAGGTAATCTCTTTCAAAACTTCCTTTTTCCGAGACAGGACTTTTGAACTTGTATCAAATTCCTTATAAACTTCAGCATAGATTTTTGTGAAGGGATGATTTATAAAACTTCCAATTTTACTTATTTTCAAATCAGTTTCTGCAGTGTATTTAACAAGTCCGTAACAAATAGAATCCCTGAACCCGTATGAATAGTAGGAACCCAATGTATCATAATAATATATTTTTGAAGATTCTTCAAATGGTATCCATTTTGGCCAGACGGCATTGTAATTTAAAATATTGGGATCGGTATAGGGAATGTAAAAATATCCAAGCTCTCCGAAATTTACCCCAAGGCTGTTTTGTGCTATCCAGACTCCAGAAATAGTGTCAGTCTGTAAAGTATCATTCCACCCAATAATGTTAACCGCATGATTAATTTTTTTCTTGCTGGTGTAATAGATACTGGTTAATGAATCAACATGCTCTCTTCTGAAATACATCATGGAATACACTGCCCCAAAATCCATGATGACCTGCTTTATTAAACCCGGATCGTTTGGCAAGTACCTGGCATCGGAAATATATGCCACTGTAATAGGTTCTTTTTGATATAGCGAATCTGTTTCCTGGTTTTTATTCAGAGGACCGGATCGCCTCGAAAAATAAGAAGTAGTCATGTAATGATTTCCATAGTTATTTCTTGTCGAATCAAAACCGTGAAATAATTTCAAGTTAATATCAGATAATTCTACGTTATTGTTTCCACAAGTTATCCAAAACGACTCTACTGAAACCATTGCCGCACTTGCCCAGCAACCGCCTGTTGATTGTATTTTCACCGGACTTAACCTGTTAGAATTCCTTAAATCATAATATACAGGAAATGTATCTGAAACGACCAAATCTCCATCAAAATCACGATTGCTATAATCGTTTTTCAAGTTTTGAGAAAGACTTATCAGCGAAAATATTGTAATACTGATCAATAGAAATAATCTCATAGATTTAAATTGTTCCCGGCAAAAATATCCTAAATTGACTTAAATCCAACAATGCACATAAAGAACATCACTAACTATTCTATTTCAACGACTTACTCACTTATCCAATTTTATTAACACGTCAAAAATCTGCATCTATTTTATCTAATTTTGCTGGCAAGTAAGAGTTAGCTGTTAAAAGTTATTTGTTATAAAGATCGTAAATCTAAAATCCTGCCCGAATGAATTCGTTCAGGCGGGCGTAAATTGTAAATAAATTAATGTCTGAATTCACTCACTTACATGTACATACTCAGTATTCCATCCTGGATGGCGCTGCAAATATTGAACTATTGATCAAAAAGGCAAAAGAGTACGGGATGAATGCCCTAGCCATAACCGATCATGGGAACATGTATGGTGTGCTGAAATTTTATAATGAGGCTATAAAGCAGAAAATAAAACCCATCATCGGCTGCGAAATTTATGTGGCAAAGGAAAGCCGCAAAAAAAAAGAAAAAACAAAAGGTAAACATTACCATCATTTAATATTACTTGCAAAAAACAAAACCGGTTATCACAACCTTGCAAAATTGACATCATTGGGTTATCTCGAAGGATTTTATTACAAACCCCGTATTGACAAAGAGATACTTGAAAAATACAGCGAAGGCATCATTGCTTCAAGCGCCTGTTTGGGAGGAGAAGTACCTCAAGCTATTTTGAACCATGGAGAAGAGAAAGCACAGGAATCCATTGACTGGTTTAAAAGCGTTTTTAATGACGATTATTACCTTGAATTACAAAACCATGACCTCCCTGAACAAAAAACTGTTAATGAGGTATTACTCAGGCTGGCAGAGAAAAACAACCTGAAAGTTATTGCGACAAATGACGTCCATTACATTAATAAAGAAGATTTCGATGCCCATGATATCCTCATCCGTTTAAATACCGGTAGTGATATAAACGACAAAAAAGAGGGATTAAAGTATTCAGGACAGGAGTATTTAAAAACCCCTGAAGAAATGTCGGCGCTTTTTCCTGATCATCCCGAAGTAATTGCTAACACCCAGGAAATTGTCGAAAAAATTGAGGATTATAATATCCATAGTGAAATTATCCTTCCGGTATTTCCACTACCGGAAGATTTCAAGTCAGAAGATGAATACCTGAAATATCTGGCGTTTGAAGGAGCCAAAAAATTATACCCTGAATTAACAGACGAGATCAAATCAAGACTCGAATATGAGTTATCGGTAATCAAAAAAATGGGATTTCCGGGCTATTTCCTGATCGTACAGGATTTTATCAATAAGGCCCGTGAAATGGATGTAACGGTTGGGCCGGGAAGAGGATCAGCAGCTGGGTCAGCAGTGGCTTTTTGTACCGGAATAACCAGTATTGACCCAATCAAGTACAATCTGCTTTTTGAACGTTTCCTGAATCCTGACAGGGTAAGCATGCCCGACATTGATGTTGATTTTGATGACGAGGGAAGGGATAAGGTACTGGATTATGTTGTAAACAAATACGGTGAAAATAAGGTTGCCCAAATAGTTACATTTGGGACTATGGCTGCAAGGCTTGCTATACGTGACGTTGCAAGAGTTTTGAAACTCCCCCTCCCCGATGCTGACAGGCTGGCAAAGCTGGTTCCCGAACGGCCGGGAATTTCTTTGAAACAGGCATTTGCCGAAGTTCCTGAATTAAACAACATCAGGAAAAGTGGTGATGACCTTGAGAAAAAAACACTCAAGTTTGCCGAAACACTTGAAGGCTCGGCACGACACACCGGAACACATGCTTGTGGTGTAATCATTGGGCCTGATGACCTGATCAACTATGTACCCCTTGCCACAGCTAAAGATTCGGAATTAATGGTTACTCAATATGAGGGTAAGCTGATTGAATCGGTCGGTATGCTGAAGATGGATTTCCTGGGATTGAAAACCCTTTCCATCATGAACGATGCCATTAAAAATATTCAGAAGAGGCACAATGTAAAAATCGATATTGAAAAAATCCCACTGGATGACACTAAAACCTATGAATTATATCAAAGGGGTGAAACCATTGGAACATTCCAGTTTGAATCGGAAGGGATGAGGAGTTATCTGAAAGAACTCAAACCCACCGATATCGAAGACCTTATTGCCATGAATGCCTTGTATCGTCCGGGACCCATGGAATTTATCCCCACTTATATCCGTCGAAAACACAAAAAAGAAAAAGTAGAATATCCGCACCAATTGCTGGAGAATATTCTGAAACCGACTTTCGGGATCATGGTTTACCAGGAACAGATCATGCAGGCAGCAACAATCATGGGTGGTTTTTCTCTCGGTAAAGCGGATTTATTGCGCCGGGCTATGGGCAAAAAGAAAATGGACATCATGGAAAAGCAGAAGGTCATTTTCATTGAAGGCGCTGCGGAGAAAGGGATTGATAAAAAGAATGCCGAAGAGGTTTTTAACACCATGATGGAATTTGCGAAGTACGGATTTAATCGCTCCCATTCTGCTGCATACTCTGTTATTGCCTATCAAACAGCCTATCTAAAAGCCCACTACCCTGCCGAATATATGGCAGCTGTGCTGACCCACAATTTGAATGATATTAAAAAGATCACCTTTTTTATTGATGAATGTTTGCGACAGAACATCCCAGTTTTAGGACCGAATGTTAATGAAAGTGACCTGAACTTTATGGTGAATGAAAAAGGCGAGATCAGGTTTGGACTGGCAGCCATAAAAAATGTGGGCGAAAGCGCTGCTTTGAGCATTATTGATGAAAAAGAAGAGCACGGACGGTATACAAGTATCTTTGACTTTGCAAAACGTATTAATCTGCGTTCGGTGAACAAAAGAAGCATGGAAGCGCTGGCCATGGCCGGGGCTTTTGACGACTTTGAAAATTCCCACCGTGCCCAGTTCTTCTATAGGGAAAATACCGAAGACACCATCTTTCTTGAAAAAATACTAAAACATGCTTCTAACTTCCAGCAGCAGCAAAACTCGTCACAGGTAAGTCTTTTCGGTGAAATGGCCGAGATTGAAGTAACAGATCCGGAAATGCCAAAATGCGATCCCTGGACAAAACTGGAGCAACTAAAAAATGAAAAGGATGTAACAGGGTTTTATATGTCGGGACATCCTTTGGAAGACTTCAAAATTGAAATAGATAACTTTTGTAATATCACATTAAACGAAATAAAGGCCAACCCGGAAAAATATAAGAATAAATCCCTTTCGTTTGCAAGCATCGTAACATCTGTTAACCACCGGACATCCAAAACGGGCAATCCTTTTGCTACGTTTGTGGTGGAAGATTTCACTGATTCCAACCAGTTTATATTATTCTCAGAAGATTACCTGAAATTCAAACACTTTTTACTTGAAGGCTCCTCATTGCTGATAAAAGCACGCATGGTCCCCAGGAATAATAAAAATCGTGACCAGTTGGATGTGAGGATCAGCAATATTATGCTGCT
>JAIOTR010000011.1 GCA_021106665.1 Bacteroidales bacterium | reverse complement strand
CCATTGTCTTTGCACAAACAACAGTGCAAGATGCTCAAAAAGGTGTAGGTGAAAAGGATTACCTTTTGAAGCAAAAACAAATTGAACAGTCAACTGTCAAGGTGACGCCTGATGGTGAAAAGGTTCAGGATATCACTAAGGGTACAACCCTTAAGGAATATGAAGTTGCAAATGAGCAACAAATTGCTCAGGGTGTAACTGAAAAGACTTATACATCTGTTGATGTTGAGCCAGGTGTTATTCCTGGACAGTCTACATTTAAACCGATAGATTTTTCACAAATTTATTCTACCGGTGCAACTGACGCTACTTTATGGGATAACGGTCCATTCGTAACTCAACCCGGTGTAGGTTCCGGAGGTTCTGACTATAGTGATTTGCAGGATGCAACTCTTGGTATGAACACTTACGGATTTGGTGTTAGCCCAATCTATAGTTTAGCTGATGATTTTGAGGTAGCTGGTGAGTGGACACTTAATACCATTACATTTTATGCTTACCAAACCGGAGAAGTTCCTCCCACTTCAACATTAAACTTTGTTGCGGTTCAGATATGGGATGGCGATCCAACCGATCCTTTAAGTACTATTGTCTATGGAGATTTGGTAACTAACCTTATGGTTTCCTCATCCTGGACAAATGCATGGCGTACATTAGAGTCTGCCCCTGCAGAAAACCGTGCGATAATGGAAATTGTGGCAGACGTTGCAGGTTGGGTATTAGATGGCTGTACCTATTGGCTTGAATTTACTATTGACGGTACGGGAGCTTCAGGTCCATGGGCACCTCCTGTTACTATTCTTGGACAAACTACTACCGGTAATGCATACCAGAATAATGGAACGGCTTATTCTCCAACAGTGGATGTTGGACCACAGGGTTTCCCATTTATAATTGATGGTACTGCTGTTTATGATGCAGATGATGTTGGAATTACTCAAATCTTATCACCAATTGATGGTCCTGTTGGTGTTGCACAAGATGTTACTGTTGTCGTGAAAAATTATGGGACAAATCCACAACCAGGTGGTATCCCTGTATATTATGTTTATGATGGTAATCCTCCGGTTAATGAAATAGCGCCGGATCCAGGCCCTGGTTTTTCTCAATCCTATACATTTACTACTGGCATTTTACCAACAACTGCAGGAACTAAAAATATTGAAGTATGTACTGCATTACCAGGTGATGCCAAAGCTTGTAATGATTGTAAAGATGAAGACATCATTATTTCTCCTCTTTGGGATTGTACCTGGGAAATCTGGTTATATGATGACTATGGTGATGGATGGAATGGTAATACAATGGATGTGATTTCCGACGGTATTCTTGTTCTTGATGATATTGCTGTACCAAGTGGTTCAGGTCCAACGATATTTTCCTTCGGGGTAAACAATGGAGCTACTGTTTCAACAATTTATACAGGTACTCCTGCTCAATGGGATTACGAAAATTATTATTATATCTACGATAATTTGGGAGCAGAGGTGGCAACTGATCCGCCTTTACCTGAACACGGTGTAAATCCACCATACGGACTTACTGATATTCCCACATACTGCGCATTATGCCCTCCTCCTACCGCATTATATGCTGATAACTATACACCCACTACGGCTGATGCAAACTGGACAGATGTTAATTTAGAAGGTCTATATGATATTGTATGGGGATTATTAGGTTTTGACCCTGATGATCCGCTAACTTATACCGGTGCAATGTTTGGTTACGCTGATCCGTTTGGTGGGCCTGCTTATTCTTATACTATGACAGGTTTTAATTGGCTCCTTGCCCCTTATGAGTTTTATGTACGGACTGATTGCGGTACCGATGAGACAAGCCCCTGGGTAGGATTTGCTCCAGTAATTCCTCCTCCACCCAATGATGAGTGTGATTTTGCACAACCTGTAACAGGTCCTTATCCTGTAACCGGTATTCCCGGAACTACACTTGGTGCTACAAAATCGTGCCCGGTTACATTGGATATGCCAAGTGGTGATGTATGGTATGCAATAGACCTTCCTTATGGAATGAATACTGTTGTCCTTGACCTGTGTGGCGATGCCCTTATGGATAATGGATGGATAGTAGCTACCGAAGTTGAATGTAGTTGTGATCTGGCAGAATATCATTATGCAGTTAGCTGGAATTTCGCACCTCCTTGTGTTTATGACTTAACCTGGACTGATATTCCCGGCCCGACTACATTATATTATCCTGTAGCAACCGGAACTTACCAGGAAAACTTTACACTGGATGTAAATGTAATTGAACAACTGGTCATAAGTAATGATTTCTTTATTACACTTGATGAAACAGGTGGATTTATTGGTGGTGGAGGAACTGACTACTATCCGGGTGGTTTGAACGGCTGGTATTATTACCCTGAATCAACATTTTGGAATATCTGGTTCTATGACCATCCATATGATATCACACGTTATAAAGAGATTCATATCGCAGTCACCGTGGATGCCTGGGATCCGGGGTTCCCCACATATCTTTCATTTGTGGTAAACTGGTCAACAGACATATGGTCTTTGATAGGCAACCCCCTTCCTGAACCACGGGTACCTCCTCTCCCGCCTCTTACACTACCTGAAGAAGATCTCTATATTGGAAGAGAGTTACTGTTATCGGTTGCTGATTTTATTCCTGGCCCGGAGGCCTATATTTTTGATTTTGTGATCCCGGACTATAACCCTGAATGGGTATCAATTGATGTACTGGGTGAGAATTTCGTTATCACCGGAAATATAATACACGAATGTCTGCCTAAACCAGACCCACCTCCGCCAAATGATGAGTGTGATGATGCAATATTTATTGGTGGTGTGTATCCGCAAGTTGTTCCGGGTACAACATTAGGCGCTACAATTGATTGCCCTGATCTTCTCGCATGGGATGCCGTTTGGTATGAAATTGATCTGCCTTACGAATGTAATTTTATTGAAATAGATATGTGCCTTATCAACGAACCTGCATTAAATAATACAGGTATTATCTTAATGGCAGATTGCTCTTGTCTCGATGAAGCCATTATATATTCTACAGGTACATGGGCTGTTGCCGGTAACTGTATTACTGAGCTGAACTTCCTTGTTGAAGGCCCGACTACAGTTTATTATCCGGTAATGTCCGAACCTAAAGATGACTTTGCTTTCGATATAAATGTAACTGAATTGTATAGAATTAATGGTAAATTAACCTATGCAAACGGAGCTATGACAACTATGCAACTGGATGAGGTATATATTGATGACGGTGCTATTGTTTTAAGTACATATACAGACATCTTCGGAGATTATCTATTTAAATGTCTGAATCCCGGCGTGTACACCTTAGGTGGCAATACCACTAAAGCCTGGGGCGGATTAAGTATGAACGACGTACAGCTTGCACGTCAGTATGTAACCGGTCAGCCTCCCGGAAACGCATTGTCAGGACTTCATTTGGAAGCCGGTGATGTTGATCTGGATGGATTTGTATTAATGAATGACGTTCAGGCCATGAGGCAGCAGTTTACATCCCAACCTCCGGGATTCCCTCCTTTCTGGATTTTTGACGATCCTTCTGTTACTGTTGGCCCAAGTGCAACACAAGACTTCCAGGCAATTTGTGGCGGTGATACCGATGGTAGTTTTGTACCTCCTCCTGCACCTCCTGGCGCTACGTGGCTTAATCCTATCCCTATTGCTTATCCAAGTGACTTGCTTATAACAGGCCAGACAAACTGCGGATTAGTAAACACAGTAGAAAATAGCTGTCTGGGATATTACGATGATGGCGAAGACATCTTTTATTTACTGACTGTCAGCGGTGACCATACTGTAAATATTACAGTTGATCCGAAAGGGACAACCTACTCAGGATTTTTGATTTCTGTTGACCCGCCGGATTTTGCAAATTGTCTCGCTTACAGTACAAATTCAGGCAGTACAGCTCATACAATTGAAGGTTTATTCCTGGCAGCAGGTACATACTATATTATGGTAGATACCTGGCCTTTGCCTGATTGTATTCCTGATTTTGACCTGACAATAGAAGAATGGGTACCGGATTATTGTTCTGCATCAACTACCAATCAAGATGAATGTATTGGTGATGTAATTTGTGGTACCATCAATAACCTCGGTACTGGATGGCAAGGTGGTGTAGCTGATTATACTGCCATGTCTACCAGTATTGCAGCCGGTGCTTCTGAGCCCATCACGGTTAACAGTGGTTGTAATATCTGGGCTAGTGACCTTGTTACTTGCTGGGTTGACTGGAATGGTAATTATATATTCGAACTTGGTGGAAATGAAGAATTCCTTCTGCTCAATGTTGGCGGAACAGGTGTTACCTTTACAGGTGATATAGCTGTCCCGGCCGGAACACTACCCGGAACGTACAGGATGAGGGTAAGAATGGAATACTCTTCTTCTATTGGACCATGCGGTACTGCTTCTTACGGAGAAGTTGAAGATTATTCGATTACAGTACCTTAATAAATTCAACAAAGAAAACATTGCGGAACAATCCGCAATGTTTTCTTCATTATTATAATTATTAAATAAAAAATAATTGATAAACTAAAACTGACAAAAATGAAAAAAGTAATTTTATTCTTTAGTGTGTTGTTTTTAAGCGGCATGGTCGTTTTCGGACAACCGACAGCAACATTGGGCTTGCCAGATGTATTAGATCCTCCGGCAGGACCTGTATTTACTGATTTAACGGTAGATGCAATAGCAGGGGGTGAAAACTTTGGTACATTCCAGATTTTCATTGTTTACGATCCACTGGTATTAACACCGGTAGATGTTACCTATCCTAACCCGAATTTTCCATTTTATGAGTGGTCGAACAACCTTCTTTATGGTCCTGATGAGATCATCCTGACATGGTTGTCATTCAGTGGAGGTTACACTCCAACTGTAGGCGAAGTATTATGTACTATTGAGTGGTTATATGTGGGTGCTCCTTCTTTTTCACTACTTACTTTCAATACTGTTGGGGACGAGGTAGCAGGCTGGCCGGAAAAAGGTATGACCGCAGTATGGACTTCTTTTGGAGTTCAGTACATCCTGGATTATAACCCGGGTTATGTTGGGCCAGGTGGACCACCTCTAACTACCTGGACAGGTGCTTTTGATGAAAACTGGGATGATCCATTAAACTGGACTGCTGGTGTTCCTGATGATATGACTGATGCAGAAATTCCAGATGTAAGCAAAGCGCCTTTTCCAACAATTTATGGATCGGCAGCTACAGGCTTTTTGACTATTTTCCCGGGCGCACAATTGAATGTAGCCCCGAATGCAGACCTGACAACCTTTGGATTATTTACCAATGACGGACTTTTTGTTGTTGAAACTGGCCCTAATCCTGGTTGGGCAGGCTCATTTATTGATTTAGGCGGTCTTGCCGGAGGCGGAATGTTCGATTTCACCCGTAACATGTTTTGCACCGGTACCGTAGCAGGTTCAACCAGTCCTTTTGGATGGCATTTCGTATCTGCTCCTATTGATGGATTTACAACACATGATATGTTCGATTATTATGCAAATGCATGGAATGAAACAACCGGTTCGTGGATTCATCTTGAAGGAGGTACACCTCCACCCGACTGTGTTCCATTTCCAATGATACCATCGATGGTACTATTAGCAGCGAGTATTAATTATGCATTAGATTATGCTTGCGGTGCAACAAATCCAGGAACTGGACTTGATCTTGAGTTCATAGGACCACATGTAGGCATACACACCGGTCCTTATTCAGCAGCAGCTACTTTTACTCCGGGTCCTTTTGCAGGATGGAACATGTTCGGTAACCCTTATCCAAGTGGATTGGATATGAATGCCATTGTTTGGGATCCTGCTGCTATTCCAGGTGCGGCTTATTATGATGGCTGCGCTGGTAACTATGTATACTGGACACCGGCACTGGGCATGTACAGCATGGCACCCAGCCTTGGTTTCTTCACTGAATATACTGCTACTGGTAATTTTTCTTTAACTGGCGCAGAAAGGACTCATGCTCCTGACTGGTTCTGGAAATCAGAAGTTTCTGACCTCTTAACTTTACAAATAACAGGTGATGAAACAAGCGATATCACTCATATTCGTTTCATGGAAGAAGCAGAAGCCGGATTTGCAAAAGATGGTGACTTCCACAAACTGTTCTCAGTTGGAATACCTCAAATGTACACTACTGCTGGTGCAGACAAGTTAGCAATTAACGCACTTCCTGCAACTGCAAGTGTGCCTATGGGTTTCACTTCAACCGAAACAGGCAGCTACACTATTTCTGCTATTGAAACAAGTGAGTTCTCTCATGTTGTACTGGAAGACCTGGTAACAGGAATTCAGACTGACCTTTTGACTGGTTCATATACATTTGAATATGCAACAGGCGAAGATGAAGCAAGGTTTATTGTACACTTCACTCCATTAGGAATTGGCGACAATTTTGCTGATTTGGTTAACATCTGGTCAAGCGCTAACAACATTTATGTTAAAGTTCCTGAAGTAACCGGCGATATTGTAGTATTCAACATGATGGGACAGGAAGTTGTAAGGACTGACATAGAGCCTGGAACTACAGTTATTCCAATGAACGATGTTAATACATACTATGTAGTTAAAGTATTAACCAGCGATAATGTAGCAACCGGAAAGGTTTTCATAAAATAATATTAAAACTAAAAAAAACATACAGATATGAAAAAAGTAATTCAAATTTTAGCGATATTATTGGTAATCCTGGTTCCGGTTATCTTAACAGCACAACCAATGCCCTGGGATCCTTCAATCGGAGGTGGAGCAGGAAGTGCGCCCGTAGGTGGTGGAGGTGGTGGAGCGCCCATAGGTGGTGGCCTCATCATTTTGCTTTCACTGGCTATTGGTTATGGAACCAAGAAAATTTATGACATTCGTAAGAAAGTATTAAACTAGGAAACGAGATCATAAGTTTTTACTAAGAGAAAAGCCCTGTCTGCAATTAGCAGACAGGGCTTTTTATTTT
>JAIOTR010000463.1 GCA_021106665.1 Bacteroidales bacterium | reverse complement strand
GCCGAATCAATTTTTATTTTAAACTTTTTTGTCGGGAAATACTCCAATGGCCCTATCCTGGTTTGCATCGTTAATCTATCCGGATCTTTATGAATAATGTCAAATAACTGTCTCAATTCCACATGACCCTTGATATTTTCATTCTCAATAAAATAAGTAAAATTTCGGGTGCCATCCTTATATTGATCCCATTTCAGGGAGAATGGAACCGGATCTGCATCATAGGCTTTTCGTTTCATTTGTTCGATATACCACTCGGTATTCAAAAGGCTCAGGTTAACAACACGGATGTCCGTACGTAAGCCTTCTACTTCTTGTGCATACCATAGCGGGAATGTATCGTTATCACCGTTTGTAAACAAAATGGCATTAGGAGCACATGAATTCAGATAATTGTTTGCGATGGCAAGGGCTGTATACCGATTCGAACGGTTATGGTCGTCCCAACCTTCTTTTGCCATTATTCCCGGAACCAAAATGAGGGCGATACCGGAAATGATAATCGCAGTCAGTTTTTGCTCCGTTTTTTTAGTTAAAGTTTCATACAAAGCATATATACCCAGACCTATCCAGATCGCAAAAGCATAAAAGGAAGCGGCATAAGCATAATCCCTTTCGCGTGGTTGCGGAGAGTGTTGGTTAAGATAAACAACAATAGCGAGCCCGGTCATTAAGAAAAGGAGCAAAACAACCATAAAATTTCGATTGTCATTTTTTAACTGGTAAATCAGGCCAATTAATCCCAGGATCAATGGTAGCAAATAAAACTTATTCGTAGCCTTACTTTGAAGGCTTTTGGGTGTATCGAGTACAGGGCCCAGACGGGCATTGTCCAAAAATCGTATTCCGGTAATCCAGTTACCATTTTTCCTGTCGGCCATTCCCTGAACATCATTCTGCCGTCCTGAAAAATTCCACATAAAATAGCGGAAATACATATGATTGATCTGGTATCTGAAAAAGTACCGTAGATTTTCACCAAATGTGGGTTTATCAAGAACCTGGCTTTCCCCAAACTCATCCGTAACTTTCGTCGGGATTCCCTTCATCTTACTCCAGGTTTTATAATCATTGATGTACCTTTGTTCAGTACTGTTCCACATCCTTGGGAAAAGGGTTGTAAATTCAGAATTATAAACCGGAGTTGTTCCCTTTCGGTCATCTATGATTATGTATTTCCCCTTTTCTTCACTTCGCCGGTAAACAGGTGTTCCGTCTTCTCTTTCAGCAATAGGTGCGTTGAAATACTGGCCATGTAATACAGGCCAATCGCCGTATTGCTCCCTGTTTAAATATGATAACAGGCTGATGGCATCTTCAGGGTTGTTTTCGTCAATGGGTGTATTTGCATTTGAGCGGATGATGAGTAAAAAAAATGAAGAATATCCAATCAGTATAAAAGTCAGTGCCCAGATAATAGTATTCAGAACTGTTTTGTTGTTTTTTCTGGTATAGCGAATTCCCCAGAAAATACCACCGATCAGAAGGATAAAATAGATGATGGTTCCTGAATTGAAAGGCATTCCAATAGTGTTTACAAAAAATAACTCGAAATAGCTCGCCAGTTTCACAATCCATGGGATAATGCCGGTCATTACAAATCCAAGGATCAATATGGAAATAATAAATGTTACTATCATTCCCTTGTAGTTTATTGTTTTGTTTCTTTTAAAATAATAAACAAAAGCAATGGCCGGTATGGCAAGTAAATTCAGGAGGTGCACACCGACCGATAAACCCATCATATAGGCAATAAAGATCAACCACCGGAACGAATGCTTCTCATCTGCATTCTCTTCCCACTTTAATATGGCCCAGAAAACAAGGGCTGTAAAAAAAGAAGACATACCATACACTTCGCCTTCAGTAGCCGAAAACCAAAATGAATCAGAAAAGGTGTAAGCCAATGAACCAACTATAGCGCTCCCAAAGACAGCATACATCTTTCCCTCTGTCATTTCACCTGAACGGAGTGCTAACTTTTTAGCTAACATGGTCAATGTCCAGAACAAGAATAGAATTGTAAAACTGCTTGAAAGCGCAGACATGATATTGATCATAAATGCCACATTGGAAACATCACCAAAAGCAAAAAAGGTAAAAAACCTGCCAATCAACTGGAAAAACGGCGCTCCCGGAGGATGACCAACCTGAAGTTTATATGCCGTTGCAATGTATTCACCACAATCCCAGAAACTGGCTGTTGGTTCAGCGGTCATGATATAGATTAATGAGGCGATGGTAAAAATGATCCAGCCAAGTATTGAGTTAATTTTTTTATATGAATTCATTATAGAAAAATCTAAGTTTTATATCCAATGCTGATTAATATTTGTGCGAATTTATTAAAATAGTAGCTATCTCTATTGTTAAATAATTATAAAACCCTAAGAAACGAGCACATTGCCGGTCATATCTTCAGGGATATTCATTCCCATTATATTAAGGATTGTCGGCGCCACATCAGCAAGAATTCCATTTTTCAATTGAGATTTCTTATCGGACACCAATATACAGGGTACCGGATTCAAAGAGTGGGCGGTATTGGGAGAGCCATCTGGATTTACAGCATTATCAGCATTGCCATGGTCAGCAATGATCAGCACATCATAAGCGTTTGATCTGGCCGTTTCAACCACTTCTTTTACACAACTATCAACTGCCTCAACTGCCTTTAATATAGCTTCATAAACACCGGTATGCCCTACCATATCGCCATTGGCGAAATTCAGGCAAATAAAATCAGCTTCCTGCTTTTTCAATTCCTCAACAATGGCATCCTTCACTTTATAGGCGCTCATTTCAGGCTGGAGGTCATAGGTAGCAACTTTGGGTGAAGGGATCATAATCCGCTTTTCATTTTCAAATTCCTTTTCCCGGCCTCCTGAAAAGAAAAATGTTACATGGGCATATTTTTCAGTTTCTGCTATCCGGATTTGTTTCTTACCGGCTATGACCACTAATTCACCCAGTGTATTGGGCACATTCTCTTTATCATATAAAACATGAATCCCTT
>JAIOTR010000539.1 GCA_021106665.1 Bacteroidales bacterium | reverse complement strand
GCAAAGCAATCAATATGGTATTTGTTGAAAATGTACCATGATTTTTGAGAGGCGTTACCTTCAAGCGTATCGGTTGTTTCAGGGATGTCTTCTAAACAACCAATATCAGATAATGATAAAATATTAATCTTACTACCAACAGCAGTTTTGATTTCATTGAGCTTATGAACATTATTGGTGGCAAATACCAGGCTGATCATAAAATTTTTTCTTTAACTTCTATTTGAAGGTGTCTTATAATTATGAAGGAAAATTATTTTTAGACACCTTCATCAACTATATCATATTATGGCAAAATTACCGATGGATATTGTGCAAAACTTACTTTTGGCAAATTGGAATTATACTTATTATTTATTCCTTCAATAAACATATTTGCTACGTGAGCATATCCTATTGGCGTTAAATGGATTCCATCCAACGAAAATGCATTCCCGGTAACAAATTCATCAGTAATTGTTATACCGTCATTGGTAATTCCGTTTTCCAAATCAGACATCATATCGAACATATCAATATAAGCCAAATCATATTGAGCTGCCAAACCTTGAATTACATTGTTGTATATTCCAATGAAGGTATTTACATTATTAGCCTCTGTTTCATCAAGAATATATTTGTGAGGAATTGGGATAGCGCTTCCCATATAATAACATTTCAATGAGTCAGTTGGCAATGTGAGCAGGAAAATATCACTTTCTTTCATTTGACGTGGGAAGTGAGTGACAGCATCTTCAACAATAAATGGATTCTGGCCTAAATCAAAGGTTATTCCTAACTGGGCATAAGCAAAGTTCAGTGAATCAACTTGCCCTTGCCGTGTAAGTACCAACCCATTAAAAGGTACTTGAGTATCCATAAAAGCAAAATAAGGTGATTTTAACATATCAGGCAGACCAGCGATAACACCTTTGGCGCCTGTAGCATTCAGACTCTGAACAATGGTATTCATCATAAAAGTAAAAGTTGCTTCTCCGGTAATTGTATCGCCTGTGCCACCACCTGCAGCATAGCCAAGCACATCATTGTTTCCTACCCATAAAGTATAAAAGGTAGGTTGCTGTGTTATGGCATCTCCTACAACTGTTGAAATGGAACTACTTGCAAAACGTGCATAATAAGGATTAGCTGTACCTAACTGTATACCGGCAAAATCTCCATAACCCTGTGCAAGCAGATGAAATGACTTTGCACCCGGTACACCAAGATTGTTAACTGTATACCCCAAAGGAGCAATAGCATCAAGAGTACCATTGTCAGGAACCGGGCCTACTGATGTTTCATCAGTACAATCAGTTTTATAATCTAATTTTAGTTTTCCTGGCATAATACCATATTCACCATCCATTAATGGCTGTACAAAATCTCCACCACCTGCTTTTTTGAACTGTTCTGCAAGTATACTGGGGAAAGAATTAAGCTGTGAAGAGCGGTAAAGAGAACCATCGGCATATCCTGCTGTAAGTGAATTGCCAAGTGCAACATAAACAGAAAAATCAGCATTTCCTTGCGAGGGTTCAAAATCATCCAGTTCCGGTTCACAGGCAAAGAGTAAACCCAATAAACTTATGTATAATATATATTTGTATTTCATGATTATCTATTTTTTAAATTTTAGAAATTATAGCTAATACCTAATCCTGGAATGAATGCCCTGGTTTTATAAGTTCCCTCAAAATTGTCGGGAGTATATTTTTTATCCGATTCAAGACCCTCTAACTGCAAATACGAAAGGTCAATACTCAGGCCTTCAACAGGCATGATTGATAATCCAAGCGTAAATGCAATTTGATCGAGGCTAACTGTTTCAGGACTAAAGTAATCTTCGTTGGTGGGTGTTTTATCGTAGTAAATACCTGCCCGTGCTATGAAAGTATCACTGATCTTATACTCAGCTCCTAATCTTGGGATAAAACTATTTGAATATTCCCTCGGGTTTCTGGAGTCAGCAAAGTCTTCATTATTTTGTTTGAAATCAATAATGAGGGAATCATAGACTGACCAGAATATAATATTCAATTCAGCTGCCAGTAAAAACTTTTCTGAGACCTGGTAGGCAATACCAAAATCAAGATTTGCCGGAAGCGGTAATTCAGCGCTGAAATTTCCTGTTTCAGGAATAAATGTAACAGAACTCGGAACATCAGTGGTTTTGAAATCACCATCGTCAACTTTCATATTTACTTTCGATCTGTAATCTATTCCTATACTAAGTTCATCATTGGGTTTAAAATAGGCGCCAACATTAAATCCTAATGCAGTTGAGCTTCCATCCAAATTCATTTGTCCATCTACTGGAGTTGGAAGTTCTTTGGTTAAATCTACACTTCCAATAACGATGTCTAATCCGGCCCCAATTCCAAACTTATCTCCAATTTTATAGGAAACAGTAGGTTGAATGAATATAGCCGACAAAGAAATGTCCTGTATTGATTTCCTGCCATTCCAATCACTATCCCATGTTGTGGAGCTTCCAAAAGGGGTGAAAACACCAACTCCAACACTTAAATCATCAATAACTTTTACAGCCCCATAAAAGTAAAAGGGAGTACTGAGTGAATTATCTGTCTTTGCTTTGTAATCTGAATCTTTTTGCCGAAATACTGCGGTTGCCATAATCCCGCTGACCCCAGCAGAAAAACTGTAGTTTTCCTTCATAAATGAAAGAGCGCCGGGATTGTAGAAAATGCTACTGCCACCAAGGGCAAATGGTGTACCGATGAGTCCGATACCGGTTTGTTTCTGTCCTTGCAGCCTGACCTGGTATCCTCCGGCGAATAAATTTGATACTACAAATAAAAATAGCAGCATCAGAGTGGTTAATTTTCTCATATACAATGTGATTTGATTTATAAAAAGCAGCGAAGATAGATAATTTTTTTAAATCCAATTTTTACCCAAAAGCTGTGATATGTATTATTCTTTATATGTGGTTTGAGAAATAGTTATCATCATCACAATTGATTTCGTTTTTTGAGGGAACATCGTTGAGGCTGTTTTCTTCAAGTCCCTTCCTCTTAAAATAATTATGAATGTAACTTGTTAGAAAAGCAATGCCTAAAACAATAGACAATAAAATTATTATTACAGCAATCAAGTAGTTCACATCACGCGCAGTTCCTGTTCCCGCAATAGCACACTTAAAGTATAATAGAATAATTGTGATAAGAAAGTATTTTATCCAGTGGTATGTCATTCCACAAAGATATATAATTAAAAGCCCCATATCAATATTTAAACTGAAATATTCAAAGTCAGTATTCAACTCTCAAATGTAAATGGAGGCCTTTATCATACTTTATTCATAAAATTTTTCTTTCATTTTACAAAGTATGATTTAGTATTAATATAATTTTTAGTATTTTTATTCCCTAATTGACGTTTTAGTAAAATTATACGAAGAGCAAGTAATTAATTAAATAATTCAAAATAAAAGGAGAGTACTATGCCTAAAACAGTATCATTAAATACGAAATGCCCGCATTGTGGCAAATCCTTTATGGATGAGGAATTTAAGTTACATGATGTAGCTAGCATAAAGCTTAATATTGAAACCGCTTCAAACCGCGGAACAATTCGTCTGTGTTCTACCTACGGCTGTTATGACCATGTATGCGATTTTGATTTAAAAGAAAGTGAAATCGCTAAGTTTTACTGTCCGCATTGCAATAAAGAATTGGTTTGCAAGGATAACTGTGAAACTTGCGATGCACCCATGATACCTTTAACCCTGAAATTAGGCGGCAAGGTATTTATATGTTCAAGACATGGATGCTCAAATCACTTCGTAGCTTTTGAAGACCTTGCAACAGAGGTGAGAAAGTTTTATCACGAATATGGTTTTTAATTTGAGCCAACTGTAAATTACTTAATTATTATCTGGAGGATTTTTAGGGAGTGTAAATCTGAATATCGAACCTTTGCCTTCTTCGCTTTCAATCCAAATTTTCCCGTTGTTTCTATTGATTATTGTTTTAACCAAAGATAATCCGATCCCTGTACTGTCTTCCTTAATATGCTTTACATTACTACCCCTGAAAAATTCATCGAACACTTTTTCATGTTCCTCCTTTGGAATCCCAACACCGTTATCTTCGATTTCGACCAACACCTGGTTTTTTAGATTTTGAGTTCGAATAGTAACATCACCTTTTTCCGGAGTGTATTTAATAGAATTTAAAATCAAATTTGTGATAACCTCTTCGATTGATAACAGATTTCCTATGATATTATCTACGGAATCATCAATATAGTATTCCAGTTTGATTGACTTGTCAATGGCATTGGTTTCAACAGCGTTTACCGATTTTATTACAACATCATTAATTGAAAAAGCTTCTTTATCGAATTCTTCTTTCAATCGCATATTGGTTAAACGAAGTAGGTTTTTTACAAAATTTGTTAATTTGATTGTGCGTTGGTACGCCCTGTTTAAAAATTCTTCTTGTTTTTCGTCAAGGGATCCCACAATTTTATTTGTCAAGACTGCAAGGTTCGTTTGGATGGCTGCCAGGTTTCCTTTAATATCATGCGTTACTCTTAATACATATTCATTTTTAATGGCATCTTGTTTTTGAAGTTTTTCAATAGCCCTGGAAAGGCTGTTTTCTTGGTTACGCAGCCGTTTACCAATCGAACTTGCCAGGTACACCAATATAAAGGATGTAATCGCAAAAGAACTATAAGTCCTAAACACATAGGTTCCTTCTTGATATAATGATTGATGTGTATATCCTTCCCTGCACAAACAATAGTGTTCAATTATTCCGGTATATTCTAAATAAACAACAAGGCCAAAGAGCAAAAGGGCAAATGTTGTTAAAACATAAGTTTCTAATTCTGATAATAAAATACTTGCAATCACCAAATGAAATATATAAACCGTAAAAAATGGATTTCCAATTCCCCCTGAATAATGCAGCAAAACTGTTAAAGCAATTAAATCGGCAAAAATTTGAAAATGAATAACTTTTTTAACAGAATTATTTAGGTTAACCGGATTGCGTTTTATTATCTTTTTTAAAATAAATAATGCCAGTAAATTTTCAATAACTAATAATCCGGATACACAATACAATGCGACATCCTGAATTTCAACCTTTATAACTTTCTTCGCCAGAATTGTGAAAAGAATTACTGCACCAATAGCAATCCATCTGTGATTGATCAACCAAAATGTTCGCTTAATTAGTCTCGTTTCCTGCGGGACTAAATCCATCTTATTCTTGGTTTGTAAGAAGTTTTTCGACTTGTTCCAATAATTCTTCAGGTTCAACAGGTTTATCAATGTATTCATCAGCCGGCAACCAATCCGGGTCACTGGCAGCTGCTCTAAAATTTACTCCTGTTACATCACTGATGCTGGTTAGCATGAGAATCGGCATATCTTTAAAACTTTCATCCTTTTTTATTTCTCGCGCCATGTCAAAACCTTCATGACTGGTATCCATCATCACATCCAAAATTGTCAGATCGGGTTTTTCTGATTTAAGTTTTTCCCATCCCTCTGTTTTATTGATGGCTGTAACTACATTGTAATTTTTGTTTTCTAAAATAGCCTGGATGGCAATTGTGAGATCCTTATCGTCGTCGACAATTAAAATTTTTTTCTTTTCCATGTATATAAATATTAATTGAACTGATTTCTTTTCCAAAATTATACAAATAATTTGGCTAAGTCAAATATAAATCAATAAATTCGCATGTTTTTATATAGATAACAGAATTAATACAAAATAGTCGGGTAATCATATTTTTAGAATTTGTATAATTATTTTAATTTTGTGTCTGTATTCTATCCGGTAACTTTTTATGGCAAAGTTTATTGATCCTTTTTGTTCGAGTTGTAAGGCAAGAGAGAAATCATGTTTCAGCAGACTTGGTTTGCCCGATTTGGATTTTCTAAATTCAAATAAGGTTACTACCTTTTATAAAAAAGGACAAACCATTTTTCATGCAGGAAGACAACCAACCGGAATTTTTTGTTTGTATAATGGAAAAATAAAAATATCAAAACTTGGCTTTGATGGTAAAGAACAAATTGTGAGATTTGTTCTATCTGGCCAGTTGCTGGGCATACGTGCATTATTAACCGGTAGAAGTTATATGGCTTTTGCAAGTACATTGGAAGATTCAACGGTTTGCTATATCAGCAAGGAATATTTTTTTAAGATAACTGAAAAATACCCTGAAATTAAAAATTGCATGTTAACTACATTAGGTCAATTGCTTGAAGAGGCTGAAGAAAGAATGACCTCAATGGCTCAGAAACCTGTAAGAGAACGGTTGGCTGAATCACTTCTGTTTTTGAACAACATTTATAATACAGAGGAAAATCCCGATATCAACCATTCATTAGCAAGCATTATCCTTCCTCGAGAAGATCTTGCAAATATTGTAGGAACTGCAACCGAAACAGTTATCAGGTTATTATCTGAATTTAAAGCAGAAAACCTTATTTCAATCAATGGAAGGAAAATTATTCTGAAAGATATAGAGGGATTGAATAAAATAGCCAGATTACAGTTTTAATACCGATTGTTATTTAACATGCGCAACAAATTCGCTCCGCTCTTTCTGACGCTTTAAATATACATCGGCATTAACCATATAGTACATAAAAATTTCACTTTGGCTCATTTTGATATAAAAATGGTATAATTTACCACTCATAGTAATCAATACATTTGTCAAAAATTGCTGTGTTCTCATATACTCCAATAAATTTTTCTGCACCTGGCCCATAGGCAAATAAAGGAACCATTGACGCAGTATGCAACCAGGTAATAAATCCGCCTTCTACAGTATTTGCCGATACATCGCCATCCAGAAGTGCATAACCTCCGGTTTCATGGTCTCCGGTAATAATCACTAGGGTGTTTCCATCAACTTCTGCAAAATCAATAGCTTTACCAACTGCCCTGTCGAAATCGAGCATCTCAGCAATAAGGTATTCCTGGTCATTCTCTTCACAAGCCCAGTCAATTTGCGCTCCCTCAACCATCATAAAAAATCCATTTTCGTTCGTTTTTAACCTGTTCAATGCAACTTCAACAGCATTTGGCAAAACATCTCCTCTTCCTTCTGTGTATTTTGGTGGGTGGTCATCTGAAATTAAAACAGCAACTTTTTTATCTCCGCTTATTTGAGATAAATTATTAACTACCTGGTATTTTCTTGCAATCAATGAATCAATAAGGTTCAATTGGTCAGTTCGTTGATCAAAATATTTTTGGCCGCCACCCATAAAGAAATCAACATTTTTTGAGATCAATTCATAAGCAATGCTTTCATAATCGAAACGATCGGTATTATGGGCATAAAAGGCTGCGGGTGTTGCATGGGCGATATGACTGGTTGTCAGCAATCCGGTTGAAAGACCGTTATTCTCAGCCATTTCAAGGATTGAATTTAACGGATTTCCATTTATATCAACCCCAACTGTGTAATGATTTGTTTTTTGTCCGCACGAAATTGCAGTTCCCGAAGCCCCGGAATCTGTAACATATTCATCAGCAGAATGTGTTGATTGGATCCCGATATACTGACTTCTGAAAATATTCAAATTGCCATTATTGACTGTTCTTGTAGCTGTAATTTGAGCCAATCCCATTCCATCTCCAATCATCAGGATGATGTTTTTATGTTGACCCTGTTCTACTTCCTCAACAGGTTCCGGATTAACATTATCAGCAGGTTTATTACATGAAATGAATGTAATCGAAAGTATTAAAAGCGCTATGAAATATTTTTGCATGGTTATACAGGTATTTTTATATTTCTGATTTGTTTTCTCAAAAGCAAGAGGTACATAAGTAAAAACAATGATCCTTCTAAAATTGTTTGCCAAACGTTTAAGAGGTAGAATTTTCTGATAATACTGTCAACAATAATCTGAAGTATAATAATTGTTAAAAATATGCCAACTTGCTTTAGGTAAATTATATTTCTAAAGAATCCAGCCGAATCTTGCAAATAGAAATACAGTGTAAGGAATAAGTAAGAGATAAAAGTAGTTATTGCCGCCCATTTATATCCATAAAGTGGTATGAAAATAAAATTAAGGATGATATTTAACACACTGGCAGCAACTACACCTATTGCAATATTTTTAAGCTTTTCGGCAAACTTAAACTTGATCTCCAGAAAAAGAAACAATCCATAAAGAAAAGCGCTAATAAAAACATATGGCATGATGGTATATCCGCTTCTGAATTCTTCACCCAATAGTATGATCGATATTTCTTTTGAAAATAAGCTGAAATAAGTGATTAATGGAAGTCCGAAAAGCAAATAGACAAAAAGATATTTTGAGATAAGTTCATTTGATTTTTCAAAATTCACCTCAAGTTCCCTGTTTAATACGGGGTTTATGGTATTGAAAAATACAGTAACCAGCGCCACCACACTTAACTGGCTGATATTGTAAACCTGATTGTAAATACCCACAGTTGCCATATCGCTGAAAAGAGCAATGATGTATCGGTCGCCGGATGTCATTATCAGGAAACAAAAGTTGGCGATCAAACCAATACTTCCAAAACGATAAAGAACAAGAAGCGTTTTCTTCGAAATGCTTTTAATCGAAAAACCAATATTTTCTTTACTGAATAAAGCTATAAATATTAAAGCCAACAGATCAATAATAATTACACTTATTAATACCGATGTAATCCTGTATTGATAACCGAAAGTCATGATGTAAAGCAGGGCAAAACCCAGTATCGCTCTTGACGAGTGGATGATGTTATATTTTAAGGCTTTACCTTCAAGGCGAATGATGATAAGGTACAGCCCAATAAATTCTTTTATAAAAAATTGCACAAAGGATAGAATGATCAACTGTTT
>JAIOTR010000065.1 GCA_021106665.1 Bacteroidales bacterium | reverse complement strand
CCCCAGAAACGGGAATCTGCCGAATTATGGCGGTTATCACCCATCAACCAGTAATAGTTCATTTTAAACGTGTATGTATCAGCAACTTCTCCATTGATATAAATTTTATCTCCTTTTATTTCCAGGTCATTGTTTTCGTATACACTTATCAATCTTTTATAGAGGGAAATATTATTTAAACCAATATCAACAGTTACACCTCTTTCGGGAATATACAATGGCCCAAAATTATCAACATTCCATCGATAAAGTGAATCAAACGGAAACAAAGAAGAATTCCAAACTCCTTTATCTTTTATGATCTTTTCAACTTTTTTTACTGAAGGGCGATCGTGCAGTAGCTGGGCAGCTTCTTCAGTTAAAGGCAGTTCATAGGTTTGTTTCCAAATATTATAATCTTCTTCAGAAATACCAGCATCATCCCGTGTGCGCTCTCCAATTCCTTTAGGTGCATAAACCCTATATTTGAATTGCCCCCCGGATGGAAGCACCGCCTTTTTTCCATTAATAAATACATCCTGATTGATGATCTGAAGAGTATCTCCTGCGATTCCGATACATCTTTTAATGTAATTCTCACGCTTATCAACAGGGCGATAGATAATATTTCCGAATTTCATTTTGTTTTTCCAGACATTTGATCTTCCGACTTCTTTAATCAAACGGTAATAACTAATATTACTTTGATATACAGTAGATACTGTATCACCCTCCGGGTAATTAAAAACTACTGCATCATTATTTTTGATCTTTGATAAACCGGGAAAACGGTAGTATGGTAACCTGATCCATTCAAGAAACGACTTCCTGTCTTTGGATAATGGCATGGTATGATGCACAAATGGGAAAGACAATGGTGTATTGGGTACTTTTGGCCCATAAGCTATTTTACTTACAAACAGAAAATCACCACGTAAAAGTGATTTTTCCATGGATGAAGTGGGAATGGTATAGGCTTCAATCAGGAAGGTGCGAATGATGGTAGCAGCAATAACAGCAAAAATAATGGCATCCACCCATTCCCTGACCCAGGTCTTTTTTATCTTTTTACGTTTGTCGGCAGGAATGTACTTTTCATTTGATGATAATCCCAGATAAGGTAAGTATATAAAAGGAAAAATTACACCGACACCTTGTTCCCACAAGTCATGTTTGTTAAAACATTTTACCAGTTCAACGATCATGAGCATCACCATAAATACATTGATAAAAGGTATGATCAGGAAAATATACCACCACATGGGTTTATCAATGATCTTTAACCAGATGTATAGATTATAGAAAGGCACCAATGTTTTCCAACCGGGCACACCGGCTTTTTCAAAAATGGGCCAGGCAAAAACAGCAATTATCGTAAATGATATGGGTAAAAATAAAATGAGTCCGAGCATAACTTTGATTTTTAATTGCCTGCAAAATTCAGTTTACTTTCTTAGAAATAAAAATTTATTCTGATAAAATTTGTTAATCTGAGTTTCAAAGATTTACTAATTGAGGTGTTTAGATGTTAAGAAAGGTTAAAATCATTTTGTATAAAATGTTTTTTAAATCTCATAATCCACTACAGCTGACTCATCTGTAACAGTCTTGAGAAAAATCATTAACTTTTTGTGTTCAGGATGGTTTCGGTAATTGTCCAAACCTTGCTCGGTTTCAAATGTGGATGTTAGCACAAGGTCGTATGAATGAGGCTTTTCGTTGAAATTCAAACCCACTTCGATATACTTAAGATCGTCAATGAATATTTTAAGATCTTCTATCGCTTTTTTCAACTTCAAAGCATTTTCAAGTTTTTGATTCTTGTTGTCGTATTCCTTCATACGAAGCATAACTACATGTTTTACCATGGCAATTTAATTATTGGTTGATCAATTCAACAATTTCTAAAATTTCTGTAAAACTACTAATTTTTAAATTTCGGGTTTTAAAATATAATTTTTTTGCAAAATGAATCAGTTTAACACTTTCAGGAAACCTGAGATAATCAGTATTTAAATTTTCATCTCCCAATCTTACCCGGTCGAGAGCATCAGCATCTTTTAAAAGGGCGGTTATTTTGTATGCATTATTTTCTGTTTGTAACTCATTTTGTTCAGAATGGTTTTTTACAGCTGTTCCGATCAAAGTAATTTCAGATTCTTTTATGCCCATTTTTTTGAAAAAACTCTTGAATTCAGGCAATTTGTACTGAGTGGCCCACAAACCATGCTGATCACAATAACCGTCATGCTTTCGGGCAAGATCATGGATGTATGCTGCACAAAATGCCAGTTCGACCTCTCTGTTTAATCCTGCTGCCTCTCCTATGGATAAAATGAGGCACATAACACGATATGTGTGATTTATTCCGTGAAGGGAACTATCATGGTCGAAATAATCCTTTTTTAATTGAAACAAGGAATAATCAAAATCATATTCCATAACACAAAAATAAAAAAACCTGCCTCAATAAGACAGGTTAAATATCTATACATTTTAATATTTTAGAGCTTCTCTTCAACAATATTTAAAATTTCTTTTTGTTTGGTTGCAGCATCTTTTAGAAGTTTGCTGCCTTTGGAGATTATTTCTTTTACGAAAGCTTTATCATCCAAATCACTGGCATTGATCTTCACATTGAGGAAAGCTCCTTTCACACCGGCAAGGGCTGCAATAGCGCCAACACCTGCATCTGAAACAGAATTGGGATTTCCAAACTCAGCCATTGCTTTATTCACCTCCATTGATTCATAACACAACTGCATTACCTTAAAGGGTATTTCAATAGCATATTTGGTAGCATCCTGAATGGCTTTATTTCGAGTAGCCTGGTCTTCTTCACTTTTTTTAGGAAGTCCAAAAGCATCCATGATCTTGTTAAAGGCATTGGTATCTTCATCTACCATTTTCAACAATTCATCCTGATAGTATTTGCCCTTTTCAGCCCAATCCGAAAACTCCTCCCAACGGTCATCCCAACCTCGTTTATGTGATGATAAATTGGCTACCATGGTTCCCAAAGAAGCTCCTAATGCTCCCATTACCGCAGAAATAGACCCTCCTCCCGGAGCCGGAGATTCAGAAGCTGTTTCATTGGCAAATTCTTCCACTGTCATATCCACCAACTTCTTTTGAGATTTATCTTCAAGGATATATTCGATTATTTTCTTATCAGGATCGAATGGAGCCAGTTCGTCCAAACCCAGGGATTTAACGGCAATTTTAATAAGCTCCCTGTCAGGGATACCAATGGATCTTTTTTGCTTACGCAAATAATGTTTTCCGGCATCCAGCATGGCCTTAAGCGGGATCACTCCAACCAGTTCTGATCCTGTTACCCGAATCCCACGCGAATCAGCGCTTTTCACGACTGCATCAAAGGCTTCATGAACCGAAGTAACAGTAATATCAGTAAGATTCATTGATATCTGGGCTACACCATATTCCTCAATAAACCAACCAATGGCCTTCACCGATTTCAGCATTCCCGGGATCATTACAGGTTTTCCTTTTTCATCCTTCACAATCTTACCGGTAACCGGATCACCTTCACGTTTTGTCCGGCCCCTTTCCCGCACATCAAATGCTATGGCATTGGCTCTTCGTGTGGAAGTTGTATTGAGGTTAGTATTGTAAGCTACCAAAAAATTACGTGCTCCTACCGCTGTGACTCCTGTTTTGGCAACTGACGCATTAAATTCTGCTGGTCCAAAATCAGGTTTCCATTCTGGGGTAACAATCCTATCTTTTAATGCTTCGTACTCACCTGCACGACAAGTAGCCAGATTTTTACGTTCCGGTTTAAATGCTGCAAACTCATAATTGTAAACAGGAATTTTCATTTCCTCACCAATTCTTTTTCCAAGAGCTCTCGCATATTCCACTGTTTCATCCATAGTGATATTAGCTACAGGAACTAAAGGGCAAACATCTGTTGCGCCAAAACGTGGATGAGCGCCACTGTGCTTGCTCATATCAATTAGCTCGGAAGCCTTTTTAACCACCCGGAAGGCTGCTTCACAAGCTGCTTCAGGAGGGCCAACGAAAGTGATCACTGTCCGGTTAGTTGCCTTACCAGGGTCAACATCAATCAGTCTTACACCTTCAACGGTTTCCACCATATCGGTAACCTGCTTAATGATATTTTCATCTCTACCTTCGCTGATATTGGGGACACATTCTATTAGTTGTTTCATACTCAATTGTTGAATT
>JAIOTR010000422.1 GCA_021106665.1 Bacteroidales bacterium | reverse complement strand
TCTTGATAATACAGGTGGACTAACTATCCAATATGACGGATTTACAACAGTTATCACACTTTGGGTGCTTGTTATTCCTGATGAAACTTACCATTTTGCAGTTGCATTAGCAGATGTTGGTGATCATATTTATGACTCAGGTGTGTTAATTGAAGGTACCAGTTTTAAAAGCCTTGGCCCAGCTGATTTTTTGTCGTTTAATTTCTTAATGGAACACAATCCTGAATTGAGTTTTGACATTATAGGGGAAATGATCAATGATGAGGTTCACCTTGAAATTCCACCCGGAGTTAATATAACAAGCTTAATTGCTGATTTTGAAGTCAGGGGAGTAGAGGTCTTTGTTGATGAGGTTTTGCAGGAAACCGGAATTACTCCCAATAATTTTACCCAGCCGGTTGAATATTTCCTTATGGGTTATGAGCATAAGGACTGGACTGTTATTGTGGATGTGGTTACCGATATCGTCCACCATCAGCTTCAATCAGTCATATCACCAAATCCTTCTGTTGGAAAAATCCAAATCGAAAACATGGAAGGCATTAATGTAAAAGTATATGGCTTATTGGGTAATTTAATGGAGAATTATCCAGCGACTATGGGGAAGAATATCATTGTAATTGATGATCTGCCGGAAGGTCTTTATCTCGTGGAACTTGAGAAGGAAGGCAAAACTGAAATCAGGAAGGTGATTGTTAATTAGGCTGATTTTACTTTACTATGCACCTCATGATGTATTTATATGCACACTACCAAAAACTTTTGTTTGTCGTTTGTAAATAAGTAGAAATGGTTTTATGGTTCGATTACAAGTGGTTAACAGATTTGATTTAAAAAGAATTAATAGGAGGTATTGTGAAAATAATAGGAATAGGGGTGCGGTTAGTAACGAGGTGGGCGTCATACAGAAAAAAGTAACTTTGAAGCAAAATTTTGACAATAAGGAATGGACGACTATAGAGCAATAGAAATTAAAGCCGCAAAGAAGCATGGTGCAACAGCAAAAGGAACAAGAAAATCGATTGGAGACTTTTTGCTGGATGATGATATTCAAAAGCCAGTTAATGTAAAAAGCAACAATGTTGCTAAGAGCAACTATTCACCAAATATTATCTCAGCAAAAAGACTCATTAAGTGGCTTCAACAAGGTGGAAATGAGTTGTATTTTATCTTTGTGGATTACAAGAAGACAGATAAAGGATTAGAAGTATTAAAAGACTCTGGATTAGTCCCTGTTCAACATATAAGTTGGAATTGCTTAACTATAGAGGCACAAGGTTGGGGAGTGATTCAGATGCCTGGAACTTTAGAAATAGATGAAAACCAGGATTTAAAAGGATTTTTTCGTGGAATGAAAAAAGCATATGAGAAGTATATTGATAAGGAAACACGAAAAATGGCTAAAATCAGAGAAATGATAAAGGACTTTTAAATACTAATGACCTATTTAGAAGCATATATTACGGATTTAACTTTGGATTTCTTCTTAGAAAACCAAAACTCTCTATTGGACTTTGCTGAAATTAACACACTGATTAAAAAAGCAAGTGGAATTAATAACTTTTTCACTTCTCAAAAAGAAGCAACTGAACTGTTGAATGAGTTAAAAACAAACAGTTCTATTGTCTCAGAACCAGACAGGAGAGAATATGGAGATTTTCAGACAAATGAAGATTTAGCTTTTCAAGTTGCAAAGTATTCATTCAATAAATGTGAAGATATTGAATTTGTTTTAGAACCAACTTGCGGAAAAGGGAACTTTATACTTGCTTCTCTCGGAAAATTTGAAACACTAAAAAAAGTAGTTGGTGTAGAAATATACCTACCTTATGTTTGGAAAACGAAATTTGGAATTCTTAAATATTTCTTAGAGAATCGCAACTATTCAAATCCTGAAATTGATATAATACACGGAAATGCTTTTGAGTTTGATTACGTAGAATTGGCAAAATCCACAAAGCATTTAAAAACTTTAATCATAGGTAATCCGCCTTGGGTAACCAATTCTGAACTTGGTTCAATTAATTCAAAAAATTTACCTATAAAATCAAACTTTAAAAAACATAATGGGTTAGAAGCAATCACAGGAAAAGGAAACTTCGATATTGGAGAATATATTTCCTTTACAATGTTAAAATGTTTCGAGAATCATAACGGATTATTTTCCTTTTTAATCAAAAATTCAGTAGTTAAAAACCTTATTCAAGACCAAAAGAGAAATCGTTTTAGATTAAGTCAATTGGAAAAATTAAACATTGACTCTAAAACAGAATTTAATGTCTCTGTAAATGCTTGCTTATTCATAACATACCTAAACAAAGAACCTGATTTTACTTGTAAAGTATTTGATTTTTATAGTCGAGAATACATTACGACCTTTGGTTGGTATAAAAATAAATTTGTGAATTCTGTCGAAGATTATGACAAATCAAGCATTGTAGACGGAAAATCTATCTTCACTTGGCGCTCGGGTGTAAAACACGACTGTTCAAAAATTATGGAACTAGAACGAGGAAATGGTCATTTCGTTAATGCTTTAGGTGAAGAAATAAATCTTGAAAACAATCTAGTTTATGGTTTATTAAAAAGTTCCGACCTAAAAAAAGACAAAATAAATACATATAGGAAACTGACAATTATAACTCAATCTAAAATAGGTCAGGATACAACTTATATCAAAGACAAATTTCCTCTAACCTATCAGTATTTGTATGCACATAAAGATATTTTTAAAAAGCGTAAGTCTTCTATCTATAAGGAGAAACCTGATTTTTCAATTTTTGGTATAGGTGATTACTCATTTACGAAGTATAAAGTTGCTATTTCTGGGTTTTACAAATCAACACATTTTACGTTGGTAAGCCCAAAAGACTCTAAGCCAATAATGCTTGACGATACTTGCTATTTCATTGGGTTTGACAAACTAGAATTAGCAGAGATTGCTCATTATTTATTGAATTTTGATTTAGTACAAAGATTCCTCAAATCAATCATATTTTCAGACTCAAAAAGGTCAATTAATAAAGATATACTGATGCGTATTGATTTTGAAAAGGCTTTTGAATGTTCTGATTTCAAAAGTGCAAAAGCGAGAATTAATAACTTAAAAATCGAACATTGGGAAGAGTTTGGAGAATTGATAAAACAGTGTGTGGACGAACAAATGATACTCTTTTAGAAGTACGAACGCCCAACAATACCTATACGTAATGCGGGTTTCATCCTAAGTTGAAAGATTATACAAATAATAAAATTTTATCGTAAACTGAAAATTAATTGTTTCAAAATCCCGCACTACGCATAG
>JAIOTR010000507.1 GCA_021106665.1 Bacteroidales bacterium | reverse complement strand
CCATTTTACTGACCTTAGTACAGGTTCACCAACAAGCTGGGAGTGGGATTTTCAAAATAACGGAACGATTGACAGCTACGATCAAAATCCTGATTGGGTTTATGCTGTGTCTGGCATTTACACTGTTTCGCTTCGTGTTTCGGATGGTTTATATTCCGTTTTCTCAAGTAAGGATGATTATATTATTGTTGTTGATTGCGACCCTATAATGACACTTTTACCAAACTCTTTGGATTTTGGTGTTAATGAAATTGACCCTGTTCAAGATACTCTCACAAGCTGGTTGAAAAACACAAGCAATTGCCAATTATACCTCAACAGCCTTTTTGGTTTGCAACCACCCTACAGCTATGATACAACAAACCTCTCAGGGGCTTCTTTACTACCAGGCGACTCCATTGAAATACTGGTAATCCTCAATAAAGATTTTGCAGCAGGAACTTACACCGACACGCTTATCATTGCTAACAGTGCCAGTCCAAATTTTGATTTTGAAGACGGGCTTGTTGCATGGTATCCGTTTAACGGGAATGCCAATGATGAAAGTGGGAACGGACATAATGCAAATGCCCAGGGAGCACAACTTTCAACAGACCGCTTTGGGAATAACAACTCAGCTTATGATTTTGATGGACATGATGATTGGATTAGTGCCGGCAACTGGTTTACTTATCAGGATTTTACCATTTCGGTTTGGGTAAAACAAGATGCCCTTAACAGTAATTATGTTGATATTATTGATAATAATCACGGTTATGACAACTGGGTTATACAATACAACTATGACATAGACACTTATGTTTTCTTTACTGCTCCACTTGGGGCAACCGCATTTACCCTTCCCAATAATGAATGGAAACACATTGTTTGTATCAAAGACGGAGTATCACTCAAAACCTATATGAATGGGGTTTTGCAGGATGAAATTACAGCGACAGATCCAACAGTTAATTATAGCAATCCTTATCTTAACATTGGCCGCTGGGGTGGAGGAGGCAGGAATTTCAATGGAATGATTGATGATATCAGGATGTACGACCGTGGGCTGACAGAAGATGAAGTTGATGCACTCTATAATGAAAATAATGGGATTGAAGGATATCCACAACTTATTGTCCAGGCGGAATTAATTGAATCTGTGGGTCTTGAGGTTGACATTACTGCCTTCTTCGAAGGTCCATTCAACGGCACTACCATGAATGCCGATCTCAATAACATTTTACCCATCGAACAACCTTACAATGTGTATCCCTGGGAATATAATGGCGGTGAGAATGTAGCAAGTATTCCAAACAGTGACATTGTTGACTGGCTATTGGTTGAATTCAGGGATGCAGCGGATGTAAATTCAGCTACCTCTGCAACCAGCCTGGGCGGACAAGCAGCTTTTATCCTTAGGGATGGAAGTATTGTTGATCTGAATGGAAGTTCAATTTTATCATTTGATTATACGATTACCCAAAACCTATTTATTATTCTATGGCACAGAAACCATTTGCCGGCTATGTCAAAATATCCTTTAAACGAAACTGGTGGTATTTATACTTACGATTTTACAACTGCTGCCGATCAGGCATTTGGCAATAACCAAAGTGATTTTGGAGGTGGTAAATTTGGAATGATTGCCGGCGATGCAAATGCAGACGGTACAATCAATGACTTTGATGGAATTGAAGCATGGTATCCCCAGATAGGACAATCAGGATATTTATCCGGTGATGTAAATATGGACGGACAGGTTAATAACCCGGATAAAAATGATGTTTGGTTACCTAATTATGGGAAATCGGAGCAACTCCCAGCGGAATGATTTTCCTCATGTGGTGATGACCTGATTGATAATCGTGACGGACAATCATACAGCACCTTGGATATTGGGACACAATGCTGGATGGAAGAAAACCTTAATATCGGTACCAAAATTAATGGTACAAGCTCATCTTCCAACAACGGTGAAATTGAAAAATATTGTTTTAATGATTTGGAGGCAAATTGTACAAGTGATGGAGGTTTTTACACATGGGATGAAATAATGGAATATAACTCCATTGCCGGAAGCCAGGGTATTTGCCCTGATGACTGGCAGATCCCCACTCATACTGAATGGTGCACAATGGAGCAGTATCTTGATCCTACTATTGTTTGCGATGATGTAGCTTGGCGTGGTACAGATATCGGAGCACAGTTAAAAATTGGTGGTACTTCCGGCTTTAATGCACTTCTAACCGGTGGTAGATATTGGGATGGTTCTTTTCAATATAATAATGTATATGCTTATTTCTGGACATCTTCTTCTTCGGGTACTGCTGTCAGTAGACACATCGTTAATTCGCAAACCGGAGTTTACAGGGCTAATAGTACTAAAACTTTTGGATTATCAGTAAGATGTGTGAAAGACTAATTTAGAAAAAGACATAAAATTCTAAACTCTTTTTAGAGTTTATATCTTTGCAAATAGAATCCAAATATCCCCATCTTCCCTTAAAGCGGGAAATGGGGATTTTTATTTTTTTGTCAAAATTATGTATCGGTAATTCTTACCTGAATTAGATCATTCAAAGAAAAATTGTATCTTGGCCTGACAATTCCCTCTTCTAATGATTAAGTCGGCTTACTCATATCTTTTATTATTTATCATTTTCAACCTGCTTTTCTTTAAATCATTCGCCCAGGATACCTTCAAAATTGATTCACTGACAAATGTTCTTTCTGAGACACCTGAAGATTCCGTAAAAGTGGAAATTCTGCTTAAACTTTTCTGGGAACACAGACGAACCAACCCGAAGATGGCCATGGAATATGCAGAACAATCCCTTGAAATTTCTCAATCAATTGATTATTTAAAAGGCATTGCAAATTCATTGCAGAATATTGGTATTATCAGAAAAGTTCAGGGTAATTATGATAAGGCTTCCGATTTGCTGATTGAAGCAAATAGTTATTACGAAAAATTAGAAGATACAGTGGGTATTGTTT
>JAIOTR010000303.1 GCA_021106665.1 Bacteroidales bacterium | reverse complement strand
TTTTTCATGAATTGAGTATTCGTCCGACCACTGCGCACAAGGCAGGCGCACTGGCAGTGGTCAGACGAATAGATACCATTAAAATCATTACTGAATTAACAATAAATAAGACATTTTTGCAGTTTTTTTGAGTAATTTTGCATTATAACTGACAAATTGATCCATGGATGTTCAGGCGATAAAACAACGGTTTGGTATTATAGGAACTTCTCCTTTGCTTGACAGGGCAATTGATATTGCACGTCAAGTAGCAGGCACCGACCTCACAGTATTGATTACAGGAGCAAGTGGAGTAGGAAAAGAAGCGTTTCCAAAAATCATACATCAGCTTAGTTCAAGAAAGCACGGGCCTTATATTGCTGTAAACTGCGGCGCTATCCCTGAAGGGACGATCGATTCAGAACTATTCGGACACGAAAAAGGTTCTTTCACCGGTGCCCATGATGCAAGAAAAGGATATTTTGAAGTTGTAAACACAGGCAGCATTTTTTTGGATGAAATAGCCGAACTCCCGCTGTCAACTCAAGTAAGGTTACTCCGTGTTTTGGAATCAGGAGAATTTCTGAAAGTAGGTTCTTCCAAAGTAATTAAAACCGATGTGAGGGTTGTAGCAGCAACCAATGTGGATATTCTTGAGGCAATTAGTAATGGAAAGTTCAGGGAAGATCTTTACTATCGCTTAAATACAGTTCCGATTATAGTACCGGCACTAAAAGAAAGAAAAGAAGACATTCACCTTCTTTTCAGAAAATTTGCCACTGATTTTGCTGAAAAATACAGGATGCCGACTCTTCAACTTGATCAGGAGGCCATTAAAATTCTTGTTAATTACAGATGGCAGGGAAATGTCAGACAATTAAAAAATATTACAGAACAGATATCAATAATTGAGAAAACCAGGGAAATAAAAGCCCAGACACTTTCAAAATATCTTCCACGAATTCATAACAGGGATCTCCCGGTCTTATATCGCCGAGATGAAGAAAAAAAAGAAATATCGGAGCGTGACTTGCTTTACAAGGTATTGTTCGATATGAAAAAAGACATTAACGACCTGAAGAAAGTGATTGGTGAAATACTTCAAAATGAAGATGCAGCAAAAGACATTCAGCAAAACAGCGCTCAATTAATAAAAAAACTTTACCAGAATATTGAGTCGAACGAAGAACAGGCGGACGATATTCACATCCATTATCCACAAGATGTCCACATTGATGAACCCATACAGGAATCAGAAGTAATTGAGGAATCGCTTTCGATACAGGAAAAAGAGGTTGACCTTATAAGAAAAGCGTTGGTCAAACATAATGGTAAACGAAAAAATGCTGCCAGAGAGCTGGGAATATCGGAACGGACACTTTATCGAAAAATTAAGGAACACAATATCATTTAATCTATTCTGAAATGAAGCATGATTAAGCAAATCAATATACTGTTCCTAATTTTATCCATTGTATTTATTTACGGATGTAAAATAAATTATTCTTTTACCGGAGCCTCCATTCCTCCTGATGTGAAAACGATCAACATCATGTACTTTCCAAATAATGCTTCTCTTGTAGCGCCTACACTTAGCCAAAAATTAACTGATGGGATGAGGGATAAGTTCACTTCTGAAACAAGTCTGGATTTGGTTAATGATGGAGGCGACCTGATTTTGGAAGGATCTATTACGAATTACAGGACTTCACCGGTGGCCATTCAGGGGAATGATCAGGCAGCATTAAACAGGCTTACAATTACCATTGAGGTAACTTACACAAACACCTTTGAAGAAAATATGAGTTTTGAATCATCCTTTTCAAGATATGCTGATTATTCGAGCAGTGATAATCTGAACGATATACAGGAAGGCCTGATTGAAGAAATAAATACGATGTTAATAGAAGATGTCTTTAACAAAGCTGTTGTGAATTGGTAATATTATGATAAATAGAATCTGAACATGAATCGTCAACAATTTATCAGTTATATAAAATCTCCGGGAAAACTCAATGAGGAATCTGCTGTAAATCTTGATGAAATTGTAAAGGAATACCCTTATTGCCAAACTGCCGACATATTATTTGCACTGAACCTTTACAAAGAGAATCATATCAAATTTAATGATCAGTTAAAAATTGCTTCAGCTTATGCTTCCGACAGAAAAGTATTAAAACGATTGGTAAATTCTATTCGTGAAATAGATCAGCCTGATATACACCCCAAAAAACCCACAACAAAAATCTTATCTGAAACAAAGCCCGCTAAAACGGAAAAACAGGTTGAAGCTGACAAAGCAGGCATTTCCGAATTAATCAACCTTTTGACACAGGAAGTTAATTTGATACAAATAAAATCTTCCGGAGAATTATCCAATCAAGAAACTGAAGAACTAAATAATCTGGTTGATAAGTTAACTTTCTTACTTAATCATGTTTACACCTCTCCCGAATCAGAAATTGATAAAAAACTAACCATATCAAGTTCTTATAGTGAATACAGTTTCGACCACCTTGAGGTTTTGCCGGAAAAGGAATCAAATAAATTGACTAAAAATAAGCTCATTGATAAATTCATTCGGGAAGAGCCTAAAATTGCACCTGTATCCAAATCTTCTTTTTTTGATCCGGTTGACTTTGCCAAACAAAGCCTGATTGACAACGACACTGTTGTTTCAGAGACACTTGCAGAGATATATTATAGCCAGGGTAACCTTTCAAAGGCCTTTAAAATATACAAAAAATTAAGTTTGGAAAATCCAGAAAAAAGCAGTTATTTTGCAGCCCAAATTGAAAAAATACGTAAAGAGATCAAATAAACTGATTACTAATAATTAAGAATAGAAAAAATGGGAGCTTACATTGTTATTGCAGTTTTTATTATACTAATATGTGTTTTATTGACATTAATTGTATTGGTTCAAAGTTCAAAAGGTGGTGGTTTGGCTTCAAACTTCTCATCTTCCAACCAATTTATGGGAGTTAGAAAAACTGCAGATTTTCTTGAAAAGTCAACCTGGACACTGGCCATTGCCCTTTTAGCTTTCAGCCTGTTTTCAATCTTTATTATACCTCGTGGTACAAATGTGCAGGCAGGAGACAGTGAGTTACAAGAATTATTTCAGGATTTACCGGATAGTCAACCAATTGAAAATTTTGCACCCCCTCCAGCAGGAGAAGAGCAAACTCCGGAAGAATAATAGAAAAATATAATTTATTAAGTAAAAATGTCAGAATGTCACTACGTTCTGACATTTTTTTATTTAACACAATTAGAACCTCATTTTTAATCTGATAGTTTAAGATTAATGTTAATCCTCACATAACCCTTTATTCACAACCGTTTCTAATTTTTTCCTGTAATCCTCCTAAAAGTAATAGCTGCTTTCAAAAAATCATCCTTGTAATTGAAAAACAATTTGGCACAAATTATGTCAGAGGCGATCTTACAAAATAGATAATTGTACAAATAAATTTAAAACCACAATATTATGGCAAAAATTAAAATAAAACCATTGGCTGATCGCGTAATAATTGAACCTGCTTCAGCTGAAGAGAAAACAGCAGGAGGCATTATCATTCCTGATACTGCAAAAGAAAAACCACAAAAAGGGGTAATCGTTGCAGTTGGTCCCGGAACGGAAGATCAAAAAATGACTGTTAAGGTAGGTGATGCAATTCTTTATGGAAAATATTCCGGAACTGAAATTACCTATGAGGGTAAAGATTATCTGATCATGAAAGAATCAGACATTTATGCAATTATTTAAACTATTATTCTGTATTTAACTTAAAAAAACAAATAAAAATGGCAAAAGACATTATTTTCGATTTAAAAGCAAGAGAGGCATTAAAAGCCGGTGTTGATGCATTATCAGATGCAGTTAAAGTTACGTTAGGCCCAAAAGGTCGGAACGTGATATTAGACAAATCTTTTGGTTCACCAAGTATTACCAAAGATGGTGTTACCGTAGCTAAGGAAATTGAACTGGAAGATCCGATTGAAAACATGGGCGCTCAAATGGTGAAAGATGTTGCATCCAAAACCAATGATATTGCCGGTGACGGAACTACAACAGCTACCGTACTTGCACAGGCAATCGTGACAACCGGATTAAAAAACGTTACTGCTGGCGCTAATCCAATGGATTTAAAGCGTGGTATTGACAAAGCTGTCGTAAAGGTTATTGAATCTTTAAAAGCTCAAACCAAACAAATTAATGACAGTGGCGAAAAAGTTGAGCAAGTTGCAACTGTTGCAGCTAATAACGAAAAGAGCATTGGTAAGCAGATTGCCGCAGCAATGAGCAAGGTTAAAAAAGATGGTGTAATAACCATTGAAGAAGCAAAAGGAATTGAAACCTATGTGGATGTTGTTGAAGGAATGCAATTTGACAGAGGCTATATTTCTCCATATTTTGTAACTGATACAGAAAAAATGGAGGCCGTTTATGAAAGCCCTTATATCCTTATTCATGACAAGAAAATTTCTGTTATGAAGGACTTACTTCCAATTCTTGAAAAAATTGCTCAGTCAGGACGTCCGTTATTGATTGTTGCTGAAGATGTTGAAACCGAAGCATTGGCAACATTAGTAGTAAATAAATTACGCGGTGGATTAAAAGTAGTAGCTGTTAAAGCTCCTGGTTTTGGTGACAGAAGGAAAGAGATGCTGGAAGATATTGCCATTCTTACTGGTGGAACAGTTATTTCTGAGGAGAAAGGTTATAAGCTGGAAGATACTTCTTTGGACAATCTTGGAGAAGCAGAAAAAATCAGCATAGACAAAGACAATACAACCATTGTAAGTGGTAAAGGAAAGAAAGAAGATATCCAGGGCAGGATCAGCCAGATAAAAGCTCAAATTGAAACAACAACTTCAGACTATGATAAAGAAAAATTACAGGAAAGATTGGCTAAATTAGCCGGTGGTGTTGCTGTAATTTATGTAGGCGCTGCCAGCGAAATTGAGATGAAAGAAAGAAAAGACCGTTTTGATGATGCTTTAAATGCAACAAGAGCAGCTATTGAAGAAGGTATTGTGCCAGGTGGCGGTGTAGCTTATATCAGGGCAATAGACTCTATTAAAAACGTGAAATGTGAAAACGAAGACGAAGAAACAGGAACAGCTATCATAAAGAGAGCACTTGAAGAACCAATTCGTCAGATAGTTGAAAATGCAGGATTAGAAGGCTCTGTTGTTGTTCAGAAGGTAAAAGAAGGAAAAGGTGATTTTGGATATAATGCCAGGACAGATGTGTATGAAAATCTATTTAAAGTAGGTGTAGTTGATCCGACAAAAGTTGCTCGTGTTGCATTGGAAAACGCAGCTTCTATTGCCGGCATGTTACTGACTACCGAATGTGTTGTAGCTGAACATAAAGAGGAAAATCCTCCGGCAGCACCACCTATGCCTCCGGGAGGAATGGGCGGAATGGGTGGAATGTATTAATAATAATATATCATCCGAATAGATTAAACCCTGACAAGTTAACTTCGTCAGGGTTTTTTTATTTTTGCAGGTAAGATTTCTTGAATATATTCGTTTAAAAGAAAAACATTCAATAATAATGAAAAGCAACATGAAAATAATAACCTTAAGTTTTCTATTTAGCACACTATGTATTTCCCTTTTAGCGCAAAATTCTGGTACAGCATACCCGGTTGATGAAGAAACCGGACTAATAACTTACAAGGAAGTTGTACAAGAAGAGGGCAATAAGGAGGATTATTTTAAC
>JAIOTR010000028.1 GCA_021106665.1 Bacteroidales bacterium | reverse complement strand
TGTAGTTTATATATAAACGGAATACCTCATGGACCTGGTGAGAAAAGTACAACCTGTGAGTTGCACATGCGGTCATTCAAAGAAGGCCAGACTATTGTGGTTGAACCTTGGCGTTCAAAGGCATTTCCTGTGATGAAAGATTTGATTGTTGACAGAAATGCATTTGATAAAATAATTGCAGCCGGAGGCTTTATTTCCATAGATGCAGGTTCTGCTCAGGATTCAAATGCGGTTTTAATTAATAAAGAAAAGGCTGACGAAGCATTTGATTCGGCAAGTTGTATTGGCTGTGGTGCTTGTGTTGCAGCCTGTAAAAATGCTTCGGCAATGTTGTTTGTATCGGCAAAGGTTTCTCAGTTTGCTTTGCTTCCACAAGGAAAGGTGGAGGCGAGAGAAAGGGTTTGGTCTATGGTAGCTAAAATGGATGAACTTGGTTTTGGTAACTGTACAAATACTTATGCCTGTGAGGCCGTATGTCCCAAAGGGATTAAAGAGACAAATATTGCTCGTATGAATAGGGAGTTTTTCTCGGCGAAAGTTTGTGCTGAGAAGATTTAATAGACTGGGCATTATTTATCGAAACTGGCTCCACTTAGTTTTTTGGGCTAATCATATTTTTGCATTTTTTCTATTTTTAATCCAATCAGTAGCAATAGAACACAGATTTTTATGATTTTCACAGATAATTATATGATCCCGAAGCTTCGGGATCATAATAATCATGATAATCAGCGTTCCAATATAAATATTAATTTAGACCCGATTGCCCTGTTATAAGATATTCTACAAAATCGAACCTTCCTTGATTATTATCTTTTTTGTATGGGATTGCAGACAAAATCCTGAAGACCTTGAAATTTGATACATTTTCAAACAACACTGATTCTTTTGTTACCGGGTTATGAATATTGCCCGGATGAACAGGGATTTTTTTCAGCGAAAATGTGAACCGAGAAAAAATAATAGTAAAAGGAAAAATAATTTCGTATTATTTTTGATAGACCAAGTTTTATTTTAATTTTGATTATTGAATGCAATAAACCATTGAATTACACACACAATAAAAATCTGTAAAATTATGTCCCTATTTACAAAAAGCAATTGGTTGTCAATTCATTCCTTTTTTCTAAAAATCAAAATGATTGGTTCGAGAAGTTTCCCTTTATTTATTTTAGCATTGACAGTTTTTGCTGCTTCGGCACAAAAGGCACCCATTAAATTTGGGAAAGTTGATATTTCAGAATTGGAGATGAAATATTATGATCATGATTCAACAGCTCCTGCGGTAGTTTTGTGTGATTATGGTCTGTTTTCTATCCAAAATTTCAAATTTAAAAGGATTGTACGCTTAAAAATCCTCAATAAAGAAGGTTATGCTTATGCTGATAAAATTTTTTACTTTTATAATAAAACGGATATCAGGGGTAAGACATTTAATTTGGTGGATGGTGAAATTGTTACAGAAAAATTAAGAGGGGAATCTATATTTGAAGAGAGAATTACCGAAGATTATTACGCAATCAGGATAGCGATGCCAGATGTAAAGGTTGGATCTGTCATCGATTTGGAATTTTCTCATTTTGGTATGCCCCGAACCTGGAGATTTCAACAAAGAATTCCTGTTAAGTGGAGTGAATTAATTGTTGAAAGAAGTCCTTATATCACTTACCAGAAGAATTATTTTGGATATGAACCTATAGACATAATTACAACAACGAGATGGGTGGCTATTGATATGCCTGCATTTAAACCTGAACCCTATATCAGGTCAGTTGAAAACTATCTCACAAAATTTGAATTTGATATTCAGGAAATACGAATTCCTGAAAGATTATATTTTAAATCAATTGCGTCTTCCTGGAAGGTTATTTGTGAAAATTAAAGGGAATGTAAATATTATGAAATACCTATAAGAGCCGACCATTATTTAAAACAGGTAACCGATGAAGTTGAAAGGAATTATTCTACTGAAAAGGAAAAATTAATTGCTGCTTTTGAACACGCGAAAAAGGTAAAATGGAATGAGCGAAGTAGTAAGTATATTTCCAGTGTAAATCTGCAAGTACCTTATAAGGAAGAAACTGGCAATTCTGCTGATATAAATCTTATCTTAATTCAAGTATTGAAAAGGCTTGATTTTGATGTTTATCCTGTTGCTATAAGTACTCGAAACAATGGCAGACTTTCGAGAGCCAATCCAAGCATTAATAAACTAAATTATGTTATTGCCAATGTAATATCAGATAGCATCAGTTATTTGTTAGACGCAACGGATGAATTGATACCATTTGGAATGCTGCCAAAGCGTTGTATGAATGGGGAAGGCAGAATAATTGATGAAAAGAAATCGGATTGGATTGAACTGAAAACCGATAAAATTGATGAGAGGATAACCTATTATGATTTACAAATGGATAGTGAATTTAGTTTAACCGGAAAAATTAGCCACAAATATATAGATTATGGGGCTTACCGTTTAAGGAAGGATTATGAGGAATTTGCGAATTTGGATGATTACCTGGATGATTATAAATCAGACAAGCCAGGATTAAAAATTATTGATACAAAGATGGAATCTGTTGATGATATTTATGAACCTGTTAAAATTGAGCATGAGGTAAAAATTGATAATCAGGCAATGGTTTTAAATGAAAAGATATATTTAAATCCTATGTTATATGACCAAATGAAAGAGAACCTATTTAAGATTGGAGAACGAGTTTACCCTGTTGATTTTGTCTATCCATTTTGTAAAAGTTTTATTATTAAGCTGACAATCCCAGAAAATCTTTCTATTATAGAATTACCTGAAAGTGTTAACATGAGCCTGCCCGATAAGTCAGCTAAATTTATATATAGTATTTCAAATTTTGCAAATACAATTAATATCATGTGTAAAATTGATATTGATAAAGCAGTTTATTTACAAAATGAATATCCGGATTTAAAGGAGTTCTACAACCAGATTATTAAAAAGCAATCCGAACCCATAATTATCCAAGCTAAATAGTATGAAATCACATATAGCAAAAAAATTACTTTTATTGTCTGTCCTGTTTTTTTGGATATTACTTGTAACCGGACAAGATAATATGTATAATGTTTCCAAAATCCCACCTCAACTACTCAAGAATGCCAATGCAGTAATGCGGAATTACAATGCCGTTTTTGAAATAGATGACATTGACAACGCTTCGGTAAAGGTGAACTATGCAATTACAATCCTTAATAAAAGTGCTTTAGAACAATCATATTTTATTCAATTCTATAATAAATTCATCAAGGTTCGAAATATATCTGCCAGGGTATATGATGAATATGGTGAACCAATTACGAATAACCGGGTAAAACATGAAGATATTAAGGACTACAGTGCTATTACAGGCTATACTTTATATGACGATAACAGGGTTAAGTTTATTGATCCTGAAATTAAAGTTTTTCCTTTTACAGTTGAATATTCTTATCAGGTAAATTTTAAGGGATTGCTGAATTATCCTAAATGGCAGTTGTTTGAAGAATATAATATATCTGTAGAAAAGTCAACTTTTAAAATCATAGTGCCCAAAGACTTTAAATTCAGGTATCTGGAAAGAAATAATCCTCCGAAAGTTAAAATAATTCATAATGAAGAAGATAACGTTTATACCTGGGATACTTCAAATGTATGCCCCATAGTACAAGAACAATTCAGCCCCTCTTTAAGAGACCAATCACCCATGGTTTATCTTGCACCTAATGATTTTAAAATTGGTGGATATGAAGGGAATTGTGAATCCTGGGAAAATTTTGGAAAGTGGATATCTCTGCTTAACGAAGGTCAGGATATATTACCTGAAGAGGCTGAAATTGAAATTAAAGCAGTAGTGGAAGGTATAAATGATGAGTATGAAAAAGCTAAACTTCTTTACGAATATATGCAGAACAAAACAAGATATGTAAGCGTGCAGATAGGAATCGGTGGCTGGCAAACAATTGATGCTGAAACTGTATATCGGCTTGGTTATGGTGATTGTAAAGCGCTGTCAAATTTTATGAAATCAATATTCGAGGTGGCAGGTATTAAATCCTATTGTACACTTGTCTACGCAGGAAGAAATACCAGTGATATAATTTCAACGTTTCCGTCTAATCAATTTAACCATGTGATTTTGTGCATACCGATCAATAATGACACTGTGTGGCTTGAATGTACCAATCAAAATAATCCATTTGGATATATTGGATCTTTTACTGAAGACAGAGATGTTTTAATAATAAATGAAAATGGCGGGAATTTGGTTAGGAGCAAATCATACGATAAGGATGTTAACCGGCAGTTAAGGAGCGCTGTTATTAATATAAATCAGGAAGGGCATAGTGATGCAGTAGTAAAAACAAGATATAATGGGATGTTATATGATGATATGATAGGTATTATTCGCAGCGATGCTATTGATCAAAAGAAACTGATGTATAAAAAAATAAATATTCCCAATTTCGAGATTATTGAATTTAATCATAACGAGAAAAAGGAGATAATCCCGTATATTGATGAAAACCTTGTTTTAAAGCTGGATAATTATGCTGTTTCTTTTGGAAATCGCCTGATGGTGGATTTAAACCTGATGAATAAGATAAAGTTATATCCTGATGAAGATGAGGTCAGAACTTCGGATATTTTGCTTCAGAGATCATTGATTGAAATTGATACCATTATCTATAAACTTCCGGAGGGTTACATTGTAGAAGATATTCCACAGAATAAAACATTCGATTCCCCATTTGGAAAATACAGCTTTAGTGTAAAAAATGACAAGGATAGCGTGATATATATAAGATATTTGGCTGTTAATAAGGGTGTTTATCCTAAGGAGGCCTACCAGGATTTTTTAGCGTTCTATAATGAAATAGTTGCAGCTGATAAATATAAATTTGTATTGAAGATGGAATAATTCTCTCCTATTCCATATCCGGCTTTTTCCGTTGACTCTTCTTTTCTGATACCAACTTCTTTTCCTCCAGCCTCTTTTTTTTACTAGCTTGTGTAGGTTTAGTCGGTTTTCGTTTTTTAGGCGGAGT
>JAIOTR010000442.1 GCA_021106665.1 Bacteroidales bacterium | reverse complement strand
ATTAGTTTTATAATTTTGGCTCACAATTTGGTATAGAGACTATTAAATATATAAATATATAAAATTATGAAGAGTATTGTTTTAGTTGTTGCCCTTGTTTTTATCGTATCCATCGGATTGGGTCAGGAGAGTGAAAAAAACTATGGAAAGCTTCCTTCCATTATTGTAAAGTCAATGGACGGAAGACCTTTTAATACTGCTGATCTCTCAAATGATGGAAACCCTTTTATTATAACCTTCTGGGCGACGTGGTGTAAGCCATGTATCAAAGAACATGATGCTATTAATGATGTATACGGAGATTGGGTTGATGAGACAGGTGTGAAAATGTTTGCGGTTTCGATTGATAATGCCCGGTCCAGTAAGCGTGTACTACCTACAATTAACGGAAAGGGCTGGGAATTTGATATATTGCTTGATGAGAATAGCGATTTCAAAAGAGCTATGAACGTTAATGTACCACCGCATACCTTTATTGTAAATGGTGAAGGCCTGATTGTTTGGCAGCATGTTGGTTACCTTGATGGTGACGAAGAGGAGTACATCGAGATCATTGAGAAAATCATTGCAGGAGAAGAAATCGAATAATCCAATTATTTGTTAAAACTAAAAACCGTCAAAGTTGAAAAATTCAATTAAACTTTTTGGGCTGATTTTTATTTTGTTCCCATTATTTTCCTTCTCACAAAATTTTTTAAGCGGTGGAAAAGTTACCGGTAATACACAGATAGATGCCCAACTTTATACCGAAGATAATAAGCTTGGTATAACCGATTCAAGCATGAATTACAAGAAATTTGGAATGAATGGTTTTGCCAATATTCGTTATTCAAATGGAAATTTTAATGCAGGGATGAGGTTTGAAGGATACCTGAATCCCATGAATGGTTTTGATCCAAGGTATGAAGGTGTTGGGGTACCATATTGGTTTGCAAGCTATAAGCTGGAATTTCTGGAAGTAACAGCAGGGCATTTTTATGAACAATTTGGAAGCGGATTGATATTAAGGAGTTGGGAAGAATGGACGTTGGGCTTTGATAATAATATCTACGGATTGAATGTTAAAATCACCCCTTATAAAGGCATAACCCTGAAGGGTTTGGTTGGGATTCAGCGTTACTTTTGGGAACCTTACAAAATTGATGATCGCGGTATTGTGCGTGGTTTGGATGGTGATTTTTATCTTAACGATATTATCCCCGGCATTGAAGAGTCAAAAATGAAAATTACACTGGGAGGAAGTTTTGTTAGCAGGTATGAAAAAGCAATTGCCAAAGGCTTTACCCGTGACTCTACTTATTATGAAGTGATAAATGATGATACTATCAATTATCTCAATAGAAAAACTTATGAGTACGATCTTCCTGTAAATGTTGGCGCCTGGGCAGGTAGGATGAATCTTGCATGGGGAGGATTCAATTTTTATGCTGAATATGCTGAAAAAGGTAATGATCCGAATGCAACAAACAATTTTATTTATAAAAAAGGGCAGGCTCTTTATTCAACAATTTCTTATTCGACGAAAGGATTTGGAGTTTTTTTATCAGCTAAATGGATTGATAACATGCATTACAAATCTAAGCGTACCGAGGCCGGTAATCCGCCCATGCTGGATATAAATTATTTGCCTGCTATTTCAAAAGAACACCAATATAGTTTGGCTACCATGTATCCTTATGCAACAAAACCAAATGGGGAGTTTGGAATCCAGGGCGAGATAATTTATACAATTCCTAAAAAATCTAAAGTGGGTGGCAAGTATGGTACGACTTTAACATTGAATTATTCCCTTGCCAATTCAATTAACAAAGAGCAAATAGCGCCAGATGTACCACTTGACTCTACCGGAACTGACGGATACAAAGCCACTTTCTTCTCAATGGGGGACATCCCATACTATAGAGATTTTAGCTTTAAGTTTGAGCGCAAAATAAATAAGAAAATCAAGATTAAAGCAGCCTACTATAGACAACTATATAATCTGCATGTTATTGAAGATGATATTTTTGATAAAGATTTTTATGTGTTGGCAAATATTGGAGTTATTGATTTTACATATAAGTTTAGCAGAAAGCATTCACTCAGGGCAGAGGTGCAAGGTTTGTGGACAAAAGATGACGGAAGTGATGTTTTTGCAATCGCGGGTAAGGATTTGAAAATTAAAAAAGAAGATGGTGACTGGGTTGCATTGTTGTTAGAATACAATATATCTCCTCATTGGTTCTTCTCTGTTCAGGATGAATATAATTATGGTAATCCTGCCAATGATATGCAAGTGCATTATTATAATGTTTCTTTTGGATTTACTCAAAAAACAAATCGTATATCATTGCGGTACGGTAGGCAGCGCGAAGGGTTACTTTGTGTAGGAGGCGTTTGCCGTTATGTGCCTGCATCTACCGGTTTAACGTTAACTATTACCAGCTCATTTTAACAAATAAAAAGAGATCCTAAAATGAAATATAAAATCTCAATATTAGTATTAATCACAGGAATATTTGGAATGCTCTGGACATCTTGTGATAAAATTGACGAACCCCTCAAATTGGTATCCGATAATACTACTTCCGACGGATTTTTGGACACCTTATATATTATAGATTCCACACTTGTAACACAAAAACAAGTATTGCTTGAGGATTTTACCGGAATAAAGTGTCAGAATTGTGCTGAAGCTGCAATAGTAGCTCATGAATGGTCTATAGAGGATGACCACCGTCTGATTATCTATGGTGTTCATGCGGGTTATTATGCTGAACCTGATGAATCAGGATATTATACCGCTGATTACAGGTGTACTGCTGGCGATGAAATATTTAACCAGCATAGTATTGCCGGATGGCCTGCTGCAACTATCAACCGGGTTGAATATAACGGAAATCAAATTTTGTCATTTATAAATGGTGAATGGGAAACAGTATATCAATTGGAGTTGGCAAAGGAGAGTGTAATTGATATGAAAATGACAAATATTTATTATCCAAACCTAAAGATTGTTTCAGTAATCGTTTCTGTAAATTTTCTACAACAGTTAGACGGTATTTTTAAGTTAGTAGTTATGCTCGCTGAAGATGGAATAGTATCACCGCAAAGAAATGATGAACCAAGTGTTGGGCCATCACCTGACTGGCTGGATTATGTACATCATAATATTTTAAGGGATGCCGTCAACAGTGTAAACGGCAACAATATTTCAACAGACGGAACAATTGTAGCGATGCAAGAATATTCTTATTCAATTGATTATTCAATAAATGAGAATTGGCTAAATGACAGCACCGAGTTAAATGTGATAGCTTATATTGTTCACGAAGACTCAAAAGAAATACTTCAGGCAGCTGAATTGACGATAAAAACCGAAGAATAAAATTAATCTTCAAATAAAAAAACCACCTTTTCCAAGAAAAGGTGGTTTTTTTATGATTCTATATTTCCTAATAATACAAATACCTATTATCTACAACTCCTGCTTTCTCCTCCAATGTCTTGGTGAACGAATTATTGTTCACCTTAGCTGTAAAGTTAGACAATAGCTGTCTCTTGTATATTTTGTAATCTTCATTTTCGCCAGGCTGCGTAACTTCATCTACAATGACAAAAAAGGCCGCATTATTTCCTTTGATCGGCTTTGACAATATATTGGGTTCCATGGCAAATACTTTTGCAAGTACATTTGCTTCATTCCCATAACCCGAAATATTTCTTAATTGAAAATTCACATTATCAACGGTATCAACTTTTGAATTTAGTGTTGCAGCAATCTGGATAAGATCGCTCGATCCGTCTGATAATTCATTCATTCTCTGAATCATGATATCTCCTTTTAATTCTTTTGAAACCAAAGGCTCCATTGCATCTCTGATTTCATCCATTGCAGGAATGCCTTCTTCGTGGATTGCAGTTATGATTGCAACAACATATTTACTTTCCATTGTAATAACATCTGAAACAGAACCAATCTCAATACCTTCCCTGAAAGTCCAACCAATAATTCCACGTGCATAATCAAGGCCTGCTATTCTGTTACCCATCTTTTGCAATCGTGGTGCAGATCGTTTGTTCAGTCCCAGATTAGTTGACAAAGTATCAAATGCATCCAAGCTGTTTGCTTTTGCCTGAAATTCACTTGCTCTTGTAAACTCATCCTGAAAAGTTTCCTGGCTTGGGCTGATATTGATATCAATAATAGCCACCCTTACTTTTTTCACTGGCTCAAATTTGTCAGTTATTTTAATTACATGAAAGCCAAACATGGATTCTGCTATCGTAACATTTCCGATATTATTGGTTAATACCGCATTATTAAACGGGTAAACCATCGTTCCGTCGGCAAACCAGCCTAAATCGCCTGAGTTTTCAGCAGCCGAAGGATCATCTGACAGTTCTTTGGCCAATGCTTCAATTCTGTATGGCGATGATTTAACAACATTAAGCAAACTATCTGCTAAAGCAGAGGCTTCATCTTTTGTGCGTGTCATATCTTCACCAGCCATCATTGCACCAGCAAAAGAAATAAGAATATGAGTTGCCTTCATTGAATCCGGCCTGAATTGTATATCCATTAATTTAGCCATGTGCCAGGCATTATTTTCCATAAACGGATCAACAAATGCCCCAATTTCTGAATTCAACATCACTGAATCAATATTGATCGGTAATTCTCCGGATTTGAAAAATGTACTATCATATCTGTTGTCTGATTCAGTGTTTACAAACATATGAACACTTTCGGTAGTTTTAAAATCTTCATAAATATCAAATGCTTGCTCTCTAATGGTTTTCCTGTCTTTCGCAGAAGGTTTTACATCGAAAATAACATAGTCAATATCTCTTGAAGCTTCTTGTTTATAGTTCTGTTTGTAATCGTTATAGTATTTTTTCAAATCATCATCTGTAACTGTTACAAGGCTGTCATCAATTGTATTATACCTTGCACCAACAAGCATGATTTTAGCAGAAATCTTTTTTTCACTAAAATCCCTGTAAAGAAAAGTATCAGGCATAAAATAGCCTTTTGAGATCAGGTTCTTATATTTCGTTTTTTCACGGTCTTCTTTAATTGCCTCAACAAAATTATCCCATTGAATACGGGAAGCAGCATCCATTTGATCAAGTTGCTTTATATAATTCCTTACCAATTCAGGGTCGTATTGTTGAGTTTCAGGATCTTTAAAATATTGAAGAATATAAGAGTGTGGTTCATTTCCCTGAATCTGATCGAAGAGTTCATCAGCAGAAACAACCAATCCCAGTTGATCGTATTCATTGTCTAAAACAATTTTTTGGATTATCTGATCCCAGGTTTGTTGCTTTAATCTGAAAATCTCATCTTGCGACAAATTATCTTTATTTTGATTTCTTTTTTGACTTTCAAGGTTTTGTTCATATTTTGCATCAAACTGCTGATATGAAATATCTTCACCTAAAACTTCAGCGAGAGGTTGAATATCCCTACCCGATCTTGGTTTCAGAAAATCACCCAAAACAAAGGCTGCAAGTGCAACTCCAATGATGATTATTAATAAACCTGATTGCTTTCTAATAGTTCCAATAAGCGCCATAATTTTATTTTTTTTAAAATAGTTTGCAAATGTACAATATCTAAATTAATTGGAGAAAGATTAATTAAAATAAATTATTATATAAATACATTTGTGTAATTAGATGATAATAAGTGGAATAAACACTAATATTTCGAAAAGTAAAACTTGGATTAGCGGTCTTCTAATGTTAAATGAACCTCTTCAATTCTTGTTTCACTCGCATTTGTTATTTTAAAAAGAAAAGTTTCGTGCCGAATGATGTCATTTTGTTTTGGAATACTTTCATGAATTTGAATTATTAAACCACCGAGTGTCTCGTAATCTTCTGATTCAGGGAGATCAAAGTTGTATTTTTCGTTCAGATAATCGATTTCAAGTCTGGCTGAAAAAATAAACTCATTATCCTGTAATTTTTTTTCAATTAATTCTTCCACATCATATTCATCCTCTATTTCGCCAAAAATTTCTTCAATAATATCTTCCATTGTAACTATACCTGATGTCCCGCCAAACTCATCCACAACAAGGGCAATACTTCTATGTTCTTTAATAAACATACTAAGAACATTATTGGCCAACATTGTTTCAGGAACAATAGGAATCGTTCTGGTTATGGATTTAATATTATTTGGATTGGTAAACATTTCAGAAGAGTGCACAAATCCAATGATATTATCCACTGATTCCTGATATATGAGGATTTTTGAAAATCCGGATTCAATAAAATTCTTTTTCAATTCCTCAATGCTGTCATTTTGCTCAAGAGCGGTAATTTCAGTTCTTGGAATCATACACTCCCTTAGTTTAACATTTCTGAAATCAATGGCATTTTGAAGCATCTGGATTTCTTGTTTAACATCACTTTCTTTCTTCCCCTCCGGAGCAAATTCTTTAATGTAATTGTCAAGGTCTACCGCGCTGAAGGTGTAATCCTGCTTTGAAAATTTTAACCTGAATAACAGTTGCAGAATTTGCTCTGAAATCCAGACCAAAAAATGAATAAATGGATAGAATAACCAATAGTATATTTTTACCGGTACAACAAATATATTAAGGATTGTGTTTGGATTTATTCGAAAAAGTGCCTTTGGAATAAATTCAGCTACAATAAGGATAAGAATGGTTGATATTATTGTCTGTATCACAAGAATGGGAAAATCTGTAGCGTACTGCTGGGTAAGCAAATCTGTTATTGCTGGTTTCAGAATTTTTGCCATAGCAATACCATAAATTACCAATGAAATATTATTTCCAAGCAGTAAGGCTCCTAAAAGTTTCGATGGATTTTGTATAAACTGAGAAAGCAGTCTGGCTGAAAAGAGACCTTTGTTTTTATTTAACTCAATTTTAAGCTTATTTGAACTGATAAAGGCTATTTCCAAACCGGAAAAGAGAGCGGATAAAATGAGTGATATTATTACTATGAACCAATTATTCATATAAATATGCGAGTTTATTGTTCATCAGGTTTAATTTGAAATTCACCTGTTGGATTTTTAATGGTATATTTTTCAAAATCCTGATCCGATATAAGGCCGTCACCATAAAGTACTTCATCCGACCTGGTTATTTTAACAAAAACATCTGAAACGATAGTTCTTTTTCTTTCATCCCAAACCAGGTGCTCAGTGTCAAGTTGTTCGTCTTTCTCTATACTTATAACTACAACATTATATTTAGCCTCCATTATTTTATCTTTTTCGAATCTGATGCCATAATTTGCCGTTATCTGTGATTTTGGATTCATTATAGAATCATAGAAAATAATTTTAAATCCATCAGGAAATTCAATGTATGTATCCTCTTCCTCGTATCTTTTCATAAGGGGGCTGACTAAAAAAGCCTTTAACATGCCGGAGTCACTATAATATACTTCGATATCACGGCCCAATTCTACAGGAAGTGAATCAATTTGCGACAATGAATTAATTGTATTTATATCATTCTCACACGAAAAGATTACCATTATTATGAATAAAATAATCGTACTCTTGGTAAGAGTTATGAAATATTTAGTAAGTTTTACAGATGTAGTCACCTGACGTAAAAGATGTTAGTCTGAAGTTCTAACTGTAGTTGTTTCATTTATCCAGCATTCAACAGTATATGAATCACCTTTTTGAAGATCATAGAAGAAAATGGTTTCATTTGCCGGAAAATACTGTGAAAAAGTATTGATTTTTGTGTTTGCCAGTTCGGCAACAGAAGGATCAACCGATTTTGCTTTATAATATTTATCAACCGCTACCCAGTAAGCAACTTTGCTTGTAAGATCATTATCTCCACAACTTTTTGCACTAGATGCATACATATCGCCAATCAGCACGTATGCTTTACCATCATTTGGTCTGATTTTAATAATCTCATAGCAATTTGTCCGGGCTTGTGAATAACGCTTAATCTGGAAATAAACATTGGCAAGATAATAATGAACATCCGCCCTGTCATTATCATCTTCATAAAGATCTATAGCTTCTTGCAAATACTTTGCTGCCATATTATAATCTTCTTTTTTAATGAACATTTTACCCATCAGTTCAGCTGATCTGGCTGTAGGTTCTAAACTATGAAGGTTTTTTGTGGCCTGAAAAAACAGGTCTGAGTTTGTACAATCTTTTTTATCCAGAATTTTTGTTATTTTTTTGAGCAAATCAACATCGTTAGGCGTTTCATTGAATTTAATTGTATAAATGCTGATAAGGTCTTCGCAAGTTGCATAAGGTTCAAAAGATACTTCAATATTGCCTTTTATATTCTCCCAGTTGGTAACATTCTTAGTATCATCTTTTGCCTGGTATTCTTTTAAATTATACTCAATTATCTCACTGGTTTGATCATAAATGTCAACCAAAATGATTTTTTCCGCTTTTTCCGCTTTTACCAGTTTTTCGGCAGATCTAAAGTAATATATCAGATTTGGTCCACCTGATTTGTTCCCTTCCAATGAAATAGACTTTTTAAGGATGTTATACGCTTCTTCATACGCGGTAGGCCGTAACTTGTATAAATCTACCCCTTTTTTCCCAAGAACATAGCCTTCTTTTCCGAAGTATTGAATCCTGTTATCATATACAAGCATTAGTGTATCTATATATTTTTCTTTATTCTCTTTGTCAGTTTCATTTTTAATCACTTCTTTAATAAGTTTTTCACCATGCAAATAAATATTGATTGTACTTTTAGGGCAATCACTAAACACCCACCTCCATGGTTCAAAAGCATCCTTCCATGATTCGTTTTTATAATTGCTCGCTTTCCATTGTTTATAAAATTCATAGTACAATGAGTTGTTCATCACACACGTAACACTATCAGCACCATATTTTGATTCACTTGTTTGTGCTTGAACCTTATTTGCAAGAATTGACATTGCTATTAATAAGCAAACAAATAATACTGATTTTATAAATTTCATGGTTTCTAAATATCTTGAATTAAACATTTTAAGCATTAATCTTACAAATTTAATTATTATTCTTTTAACTTTTTACTAATTATATCTTCTTTTAATGAACCAACGTTCATAAATTGATACTCCCAAATATACCTTAATATAGTTTTCTTGTATTAAATCATTATCCAAAGTGCCTCGCCTTCCTATTTCAACGCCCAGATTGATTTTTGACCTGGATCCTCTAACTGCTAAGCTTCTTAATGGCAAACCTACACCAAATGTTATACCAAATCCATTTATTCGGGTATCTCTTAGTTGAAGGTATGACATTGAGTATTTTACACCAAGTCTATAGTCAATCCTGTTCAAATAGGATGTACTTTTATAGTCAGGTACCAGTTGGCCTCCGGCAGAAAAATTATGACTGTTCACAAGGGAATCACTTATATCAAAGCTTTGATAACTTTTCCATTTATTAAATTGATAATCAAATCCTACCAGCCAATTATCAGTTTTGGCCAGAGAGAATCCTATACCATATCCTTCAGGAATTGTAATTTTACCTTTATCATCCTTAAAATATGCAATGGTATCTTTAAAAAATTCGACACCACTTACTGAACCTAAATACGATCTTGCATAATAAGTTCTTTTTGCATTTATATTCAATTTAGGATGGTAGGTTCCTCCAACAACTAATTTGAGATTTTTCTTCAGTTCTTTAAAATATTGGATTCCGAAATCAAAATATAAATCACCTACCGATACCTGGTTATTTATTTTACTATTGATCCGGTATGCAGAATCTGGAAATGTAATATTCTGTGACTTATCAATAGTTCCAAACAGATATGACATATTAAAACCAATGGATAAATTCTTCAGTGGTTGAATGGCATTTCCCCAATAAAACCGGCTAATACCACCTGATCCTTCATAGCTATAAAGTATATTACCAATGTATTCTTTATTTTGCGTAGAGTTAACATCATAACCAACCGTACTAAAAGGAACTAAGCCTATACTGCTTTTCCACCACTTTGTAACAGGAAATCCGAATAATAAGTGGCTCAAAGAAGCAGTTGAAGCCCCTTCATTAAAATCATTGGATTTTAATGACAAATAATTGCCTGCAACTGCGCCCTCAAAAACAAAAGAAGTTGTGTCAAAAGCCGAATAGGAAGCAGGATTTTTGATGTTAATTGTAAAATAATCACGGGTGCCGATTCCAATTCCACCCATTGACATATTGCGTGCATTATTGTTTTGGTTTAAATAGCCAAGTCCAAAAGCTGAATAGGGAGCGCTAACGCCAGATTGGGCATTTGCTTGGATAACCAAAGAAAAAAATATGATTATTGAAATGATTATTCTTTCGAGCCTATTCTTCCACATTATATTTTAATATCATGTTCAATCCCTCCAAAACCAAATTTGAGTTTGCAAAGATGTTATTTTTTAGGTATTTATCAAAATAATTTACGTCACCACCGGTAAAAATTGTTTTTAATGAGGGATAGATCTCTTTATACTGATCTATAACCCCGTCAACTTCAATCATTACACCATTTAAAACACCCGACTGAATGGAGTTTTCAGTTGAGTTTCCAATTAATTTTGCATTTTCAATTTTATTAATTAAAGGGAGTTTATCAGTAAATGCATTTAATGCTTTATATCGCATATTTATACCGGGCGAAATGGCTCCACCCAGGTATTCATTTTTCCGATTAATAAAGTCGTAAGTAATACAAGTACCAGCATCAATAACAAGAATATCTTTAAAGGGAAACAATCCTGTAGCAGCTACAGCCAAAGCAATTCTGTCATTGCCTAAAGATTTCGGAGTGCTATATTTAATAGTTATGGGCAGTGGTGTTGTGTGATTGAGTTCAATAGTATTAAATCTTGAACTTAGAAATGATCTTATTTTTTCCGGTAAATTTCGTACAGATGATACAATACAATATTTAACTATATCATCTGATTTCCCTGATTTATTCTCGTCAATAAAATCCTCTAACTGTTCAACCGTTATACTTTTGAATGCTTTGATCCCGATTATGGAATCACCACTAAATAATGCAATTTTTGCAAGGGTATTACCATAATCAATAATCAGCTTCATAAATTTCTTGTTAAATAGAAAATGAATTCTACAGAGAATAGGCAAAAATACAATAAACGATTATTAATTGGTTTAATTATCAGTGTTTTAACATAAATTAAGTTTTTTCTAAAAAATTTCTTTAATAAAAAAATGTTATTTATTTTTGCACCCCGTATTTAAAAAATGCGAAGTTGATTAAGGTACCATAGCTCAGTAGGTAGAGCACAGGACTGAAAATCCTGGTGTCCCTGGTTCAATTCCAGGTGGTACCACAGCGAAAAGAGGGCTTGAAATTATTTAATTTCAAGCCCTCTTTTTAATTTTATACACTTTTATTTGTAAATCATTCTCAATTCTATTAAATTTGAAGAGAATTTCATAACACAAAATAATGTGCATTTTTAATTTCTTAAATCAAAAAACATAACCACAATATGAAAAAGCTAATAATTATTATTTTTATCGGATATTTAGCAGTAAGTTGCTGTAATGAAAATACCAGTACATCTTTTGATCTTGAGCAGGAAAGGGAAAAAGTAGCGCTGGTATTGGAAAAATATGTTATTGCGAACGAAAAACAGGATTTGGATTTAGTGAAAGAAATCTGGGCATCATCTCCCGATATTGTCGTAATTGGAACCAATAGTGGTGAAAAAATTATTGGGTGGGAAGAGATTAGAAGTACATTGCAGCGTCAATTTGATTCTTTTGAAGAGACATATATTTCAATTCATAACCAAATTATTGAAGTAAATGAAACAGGCAATACGGCTTGGTTCAGCGAGATAGTGAATTATAATTACATTTACCAGGGAGAGGCAAAACAATTTGAAGGTCTGCGTTTTACAGGAGTACTTGAAAAAATAAACGATGAATGGTATATTGTTCAGAGTCATATGTCCATCCCTGGTTCTCCGGATTAAAAAATATGAATAAGCTTTTAATACTTTAATTTCAATCCCACATCTATTTTGTTATCAATGATATCTTGTATATCAAAATGTTGGGTGACAGTTTTATTATCCTGAGATAACTTAACAGATTGACCTGAAACCTTTTTTATATTGTTGGTTGTGTGAGTAACAGACTTAAGCGTTACCAGCTTTGAAAATATTGATTCGGGCAAGTCAATATCTTCACTTTCCAAATATCTTTCAACCCAGGGAGCATAATTTGATTTTTTGATTTTTGATTTTTTGATTGTTAGAAATTTTGGAGTAAAAACTGTTTTTTTTATTCCAAAAATATCATAAAGCGCAGCATTCAGGTGCTTGTCGCTCGCAAAATCAAAACTGACAAAATAATCTCCTGCAGCATCTCTAAAATTATAATTAATATTACTAATACCGGATTTGCCTCTCAGTTTACCGGAGAATTTCTCAAACTCTTTTTTCATCTCATCCTCGAAAGATCCTCCTGCTATTTCCGATATTATATTGAAGAAATTTCCAAATTCATCAGTTTCAATCTTATATGTTATTGTTCCTGATCGATCATCATTGACTTTCATCTCTTCTACAATCTCTATACAACCTGTAAAAACAATTGATAATGCAACAAAAAAGGGAATGATCTTTTTCATAATGGGAATAAAAATTTAAAATTGAGTAAACGCAAAACTATGTTAAATATTTTTTAAATGTCTAATTGGCAGCTAATTTAATTGTTGATAACCAGTGGAAAAGATTATTATTTAGAATTGGTATAAATTTTGTTTCTTTGCCGGCAGTTAACGCCAATCAGTGAAATATTGGACAAACTAAACCACTATGAAACAAATAGAAAATATTGCAGATTTAAATGCTGAACAATTTATTCGAAAGCATTTTTCAAATTTGAACAACAAAGACAGAATGGTTAGGGTAATGCGGAATAGTGTTAAAGACACTATTAAAAAAGCCCTTGAAACATATGAACTTGAGAGAGTTAAAAGTTGATGTTTATTAAGAATATCAAAAAAGCGGCTCCGAATTATCGAAGCCGCTTTTTTTATTCTGCAAGGATGAGTATTTTGTTTTTTAAAACCTCTATAACCCCTCCCTTTATCTCGAAAAATTGTGAATTTTTATTTTTATCGGTAATCTTTACTTTTCCCTCTTTTAATATAGATATTAGTGGGGCATGATTGTTCAGAATCTCAAATGATCCGTCTTTTCCTGGTAATTGAACAATATCGGCTTCACCGCTAAAAATTGTTTTATCCGGATCTATTATTTCAATATTCATTT
>JAIOTR010000277.1 GCA_021106665.1 Bacteroidales bacterium | reverse complement strand
CTCGCTTATGTCGGATTGCCGGGACAGGTTCAATCCATTAGAAAATTACAAGAGATTAGTGACCCATCTGTTAATAATATTAAATACATTTTGGGGCCATTTTACGGAAACACCCTTCACTTTTCTTCTGTGAGAAGCTTTTTGAGGTCATATGGGGAAAAGGATTACACCCAAATAAATAAACTTTATTTTCGCTATGGTGAGTGGCCTGGAAATATGAGGGTGGAGTTGAAGTCGGGCAGGATTATTGAATTGCCAAAATTTCATGCTAACTACCTGATCCCTTTTCATATATTAAAAAACAGCCTTTTATGCACAGACCTCAGTAACGAATTTACTGATATATCAGGAGGAGATGCCTGGGCGCCTGTTTATGAAGAAAGAGGAAAAGGATTTTCTATGGTAATTTCCCGATCGGAAAAGGGACAAGAAATTCTTGACGAAATGATGAAGGAGAATAAAATTTCATTGAGCCAAATTGAAATTGACGAAGCCATTACAATGCACTCTCATGGTTATGACCTGAAGAAAAGAGGCACTTTTATCAGGATGAAATACAGGAAGTGGATGGGGCTTGAAATTCCTGATTACGGGTACATAAATAAAGGATTCTCTTTCAGCCGATATCTGATGGAGGTAATGATTGATATTATGTTTGTTGTTTTTGGCACAAAGCCTGCCCGATTCCTGGTCGAAAAAATTCCTCCACATATTATTGGTGGTATCTTTGAAAAATCAAGAACATTCTGGAAAAAATCAACCCACAAAATAAAAAGAGAAAAACTCAGTTAAAAAACTATTTTTAGTTTAAAGGAAAAAATAATATTTACAAAATGCCGAGAGAAAAATCAAATAGAGAAAGTAAAAAGACCAAGAAAATCAAGTGGTTCTCTCTTTTGAGAATATTGGGCATCACTATTTTTATCATTGTTTTGTTTAATGTTGACCTTGCAGCAATATGGGAACACATCAAAAAAGTAAACCTGTTATTTTTGCTGGTTGCCATTTTTTTCCAGATCATCCTTTTGCTGGTTAAAGGATATCGTTGGCACATACTAAATAATGGTAGCAAAAACAAGGCGTCCATTTTTCAAAGCCTGGGTGAATTTTTTGAAAGTTATGCCATGGGGGTGATCACCCCTGGCCGAATTGGGGAATTAATGAAAGCGGGATATCAAAATAAAAAAGAAAAAGTAATCGCTTCGGGAGTAAGGGTTTTAGCTGAACGCGGTTTGGATATTGGATTTTTTATCATCATTGCAGCCTGTGCATTAATTTGGGCAAATCTTATAATAATAAGTCCTCTTCTTAGTTTTTTGATCCTTTTAGGGGGTGTAATAATCTTTATTGTCGCTATTTTACTAATTGGATCAAAAAAGATTTATACATGGATTGATAAATTGGTTAAAAATATTTCAGGATCGTTTAAGTTTCGCACAAAAAAGGAAATATTAATAATTGTTATTTTGGCGTTAGTTAGCAACCTGTCTTATTTTATTTCCTGTTATTTTTTGGCTTTGGGTATAGATCTTCCAATTTCTTTTTTAACTGTTTCGGGAGGTGTTGCCATTGCCGGATTGCTAAATATGCTACCAATTACCGTTATGGGGCTCGGCACAAGAGAACTAACTTTTCTATATGTTTTTAAAGCTTTTTCGGAAGTACAGGTTTTAGCCTTGTCAGGATTGATTTTTCTGGTGGCGCAAATTGGAGGAGGAATAATTGCGCTCATTTTGGGACAGATCTTTTTGAATTTAAAAACTCCAAAAAACGAACCTGTAAATTAAGATTAAATCACTATGAATAAATTTGTTATTGTAACTGGAGCTAACGGATATCTTGGTTATTATGTTTGCAAAGAGCTGTTAAACCAAAATTACAAGGTAATCGGATTAAAGCATAATCACTTTGCCTCAAGAATAATCAAAAATGAACATATTGAATATATTGACTTCGACATAACAAAGGAGCATACCACCAACGAACAACTGCTTAGGGCCACGAAAAATAAAGACGTAATTGGAATTCTTAATTTGGCTGCGCTTCTCGGAAGCTCTGATTACAATAGCAACTTTGCTGTAAATGCAAATGGAGTACAAAACCTGATTAATTTTGCAAAGAAAGTCGGTATTGACAGAATTATACAAATAAGCAGTGTAGTTGTTTTAAAAAAAATAAAAGGGCCATACGGCGAAACCAAGCTTATTGGCCAAAATTATCTTACAGAATCTAACTTCAATTATACAGTTTTTATCCCGGCCATGATAATGGGGCCAGAAAGTCTTGGCCTGAACAGAGTTCTTAAAAATGTATTTCGGATACCCTTTTTCATTCCTCTGATTGGAAGAGGAAAACAAACACAGCATCCGATTTTTGTTGAAGATTTCGCGAAATATATTGTTAAATCAATCAATGAGCCCAGGTCTTATCGAAAGATTTATGAAATCGCAGGAGATACTGTTATTTCATTTAAAGATTTCATTTCACTGATTATTAAAATTAAAAAGCAAAATAAAATATTTATCCCTGTTCCACCATTATTTGCCAAAGCCTTGGGTAAGATTTTCCAGAAAACACAAAAAGTTCCTTTGTTTACCTCCGAACATGTGAAAGGGATTTTACAGGATTCAAGGCTTGATACAACCGCTATTAAAAATGATCTTGATTTTATTCCTACACCGCTTGAACAAGCACTTGAACATTGCTTAGATAAAATTGGAAACAATTGGGATTATTATCTAAAACCAAGAAAAGAACAAATTGTAAAACAGTCCGAATAAAAAATAAAGGGGCTATAATGAAATTTTTACGACAACAAAAAGTATTTAGTAGTATCACAAACCGGAAAAGTGAATCGGTTGAGAAATACCTGTTCATTCTATTCTCCCTACTAAATCTTTTACCATTATTTCTAGTAAAATACACAAGTTCTCTTGATGGCCCTCAACACCTTTATGTTTCAAGGGTAATCGGAGAGCTATGGAGATCAAACGAACTTTTTGAACAGTTTTTCAAAATCAACGATATCATTGTTGGAAACTGGGTAGGCCATTTTTTACTATCGGTTTATCATCTATTTTTACCGGGATGGCTTGCTGAAAAATTCCTGCTTGCCACTTACCTGATTGGAATTGCTTTTTCTTTTAGGTATTTGGTAATTTCAATTAATAATAAATCTTCGTTTATCAGTTTTCTTATATTTCCCTTTTCTTACACCGTGCTTTACCACCTTGGATATTATAATTATTGCTTTGCAACGGCAGTTATGCTGTTTGCTTTTGGATATTGGCTAAAAATTGAAAACAAATTGAATATTTCCAAATTCTTTATTTTTCTGCTCCTTTTAGTCTTACTTTATTTATCACACTTTTTTGTTTTTGTGTTCTTTGGGGCTTCCCTTGTTTTTTATATGCTCATATCCTTTTTAAGTATTCTTCTTGATAAGAAAAACAAAAAGGATTTAATAAGACTAAATGTAAAAAAGATAGTTTTTCTGGTTTTCGCCTCTTCGGCAAGCTTAATTCTGGCTTATAAATACTGGATTAGTTTCAGTGGTTATTCAGCATATTTAAAACTGCCTTTTGATGAACTTATCATAAATCTTTATGATATAAGATCCCTGATTGGTTTTCATACTAAAATAGAGGGCGCTGAAAATAATATGCTATTTCTCCTGCTCTGTTTTTTATTCATTTTTGCTGTTGTTGATCGAATAGTAAAAAGAAAAAATAGTAAATCAAATCAGGATGGATCACTCTTCAGGTATTTTAATAAAAACGATTTCTGGCTTTTGTTAACATTCGCATTTCTTGCGTTATATTTAATAGTTCCGGATCGTTTATCAGCAGGAAACATATCGAATCGGTTAAGTATTTTACTATTTCTGTTTTTTATTACCTGGTTAAGCGCTCAGAAATATCCCTACCTGATTTCATTTTTAACAATTACTATTATTATTATTTATTCTATTAATACAAGAGCTTATCAGCATAAAAGCCTTGACAGAGCAAGTAAAGCGATTGCAGAATTAAAAGAAATACAAGAATTTATTGTACCCAACTCAATTGTTTATTCATTTAATTATATGCCAAGTTGGCGTCAACTACATTTTCAATATTATGCCTGTGTTGATAAACCCATTCTTAATGCAGCCGGACCCGAATGTAACGGCAACTTCCCGCTGATATGGAATTTAGAAAAACGCCCGGCTGTCTACCTGGGCACAACCAATCTTAAAAATTTCTGCAATTATTGTTCAAGTACAGATGTAACTCTTCCGAAAAAAACAATTGAATATGTGATAATTTGGGGCGCAACAAATTTTCATTCTATTGATAAGAATGACAAAGTAAAAGTTGTTCTTAAAAATAATTATGAAAAAATCCATACATCATTACTCAAAAGAGCTGAATTATATAAGTTAAAGTATTAACCCTCAAAAATTCACCAATTCCCTTATCTTTGAACCTTTATAAGAAATTTCGCCCTAGTGATAAGTCAACATCAAAATGACGCAAGCATCTTTTAATCATCGGATGACTGAGTGAAAGGATTTATAGTAAAATAAAATGTTTTGTGAAACTTAAATGATTAAGTCATCCGATGAATAGCTCCTGTTTATTGTTGATTTGACATTAGCTGTAAACTAACAACGCAGAAATATAAATAATATATGGTATTTAGCAGCAGTCTGTTTCTCTTATATTTTTTGCCTGCTTTTCTCATTATCTATTTTATACTTGGTAAAAAGCTGAAAAATATTTTTGCCCTGCTTGCCAGTATATTCTTTTATTCGTGGGGTGCCCCCGATTTTATTTTTGTTGTGCTTGGCTCCATTTTTATTGACTTTTATGTTGTTAAATTAATGGATAAGGCGGTTGGGAAAAAAAAACTCCTTTTAATATCGTTATCTGTACTCTTAAATATAGGTTTACTCTTATATTTTAAATACGCCAACTTTTTTATAGAAAATGTAAACAACTTTTTAACCGTACTTGGTACCAAAAACCTGCATTGGACAAACATCGCCCTGCCAATAGGTATTTCATTTTTCACTTTCCAAAAGTTAACTTATTCGGTTGATGTTTATCGTAAGGTTCATGCTCCTTTAAAAAAGGTAACAGACTATGCCCTGTACATCCTGATGTTTCCCCAGCTAATTGCCGGGCCGATTGTCAGGTTTAATGAAATTGCTGATCAGATTGAAGACCGCAGCTGGAATGAAAACAATAACAACAGGTTAACCGGATTTTTCAGATTTACTATAGGATTAGGAAAGAAAGTACTTATTGCAAATGTTTTGGGAGAGCAGGTTGACCTGATATTTGCAACTCAAGATTTAGAGTTCAATACATTAACAGCCTGGTTAGGTATTATTGCATATGCTTTTCAGATATACTTTGATTTCTCGGGATACTCTGATATGGCAATTGGCATCGGAAGGATGATTGGATTTAAATTCCCCGAAAACTTTAACAATCCATATATTTCGCAAAGTATTACGGAGTTTTGGCGCAGATGGCATATAACGCTCGGAAGATTTATGCGTGACTACCTGTATATACCTCTTGGAGGCAACCGTGTAAGCGCCAAACGATTATATTTTAATCTTTGGGTTGTTTTCCTGATTTCAGGCCTATGGCATGGAGCTGCCTGGAATTTTATTATTTGGGGCGCTTTTCATGGATTATTTCTTGTCGCGGATAGACTTTTTCTATTAAAAATGTTTCAGAAAATAGGGAAAATACCAAGCATCGTAATAACTTTCTTTTTTACGCTTATTGGTTGGGTACTTTTCAGGGCAGATAATATTTTTATGGCCAGAGATTACCTTAATAATATGTTTGATTTTGATTTTAGCAATGATGTAATTTATTTCAACAATAAATTTATTACAATATTGATAATCGCCATATTTTTCTCTTTTTGGGGTGGATTTAATAATATCGAGAAATGGCAGAAGAAATTATTTTCACAAGGAAAAAACTTGAAGGTTGTTATCTCCATGTTTGTTATTTCTATTGTTTTACTGGTTGCATGTGTGGGCTCAATTACATCATCCGGATTTAATCCGTTTATTTACTTTAGGTTTTAAATAAATTGAAAATTACAGAAAAAATATTGGTCTTATTAATTATTGTCGTTTTGGTTCTTCCAGCGATTCAAAAGGAGTATCCTATTTTCACAATTAAGGAGTTAGAAGGAGATTTTATATTAGCTGAAAAACCAGCCTTTAGTTGGAAAGATTGGTATGAAGGTAAATATCAAACTGATTTTGACAAATACCTTGAGAGTCACATTGGATTCCGTAATTTCCTTGTAAGGCTTACAAATCAAATTGATTATGACCTTTACAGGGTTCCCCATGCTGAAGGAGTTGTTGTAGGCAAAAATGATCAGCTATTTGAATTTGATTATATCAGGGCTTATACAGGAGGAGATTTTATCGGTGAAATAAATATTGATAAAAAAATCCGGATGCTAAAGTTTCTTCAGCAACACTTAAAAAAAGAAATGAATATTGATCTTATTCTTGTTTTTGAACCTGGTAAAGGATCTTTCTATCCTGAACATATTCCTGATCGATACTTTTTTGATGCAAAACCAAAAACGAATTATAAAAGCTTTGTTCAAAAAGCGAAAGATTATAACATCCGGTTTATTGATTTAAATTCTTACTTTCAATCCATTAAGGGCAAAACAGATTATCCTCTTTATCCTCAATATGGCACTCACTGGAGTATTTATGGGATGTCAATTGCCGCTGATTCAATAATAAATTATATTGAGAATATACGTCAGATCAATATGCCTGAAGTTTACATTGATAGTTTCCAGGTGGAAAATCGTTCACACCGACCAGATTATGATGTAGGGAAAACACTGAACCTATTGTGGCACCTTAATGAAAAACAATCCCTTGCCTATCCGGTATACCGTTTTGAAGAAAACTCTAAAAAAAACAAACCAATGGTTTTAGCTGTTGCCGACAGCTATTACTGGAATATTTTTAATACCCGTATTCCTAAAAATTTATTTAGCAATGAAGCTTATTGGTATTTCTATTCTAAAGTTTATCCTGATACATACTATAAACCCGTATCTGTGGGAGATTTGAATCTCAAAGAAGAAATTGAAAAACAGGATGTGATCCTCCTGATGATCACAGAACGGTTTTTATATAAATTTGGCTGGAATTTTATTGAAGATGCCTATGCCATTTACGGACAGTCTTCACGGTTTGATAAGGTTCACAAATATAAATGCAATATTTTGGATTACAGCAAATGGTTTGATTCGGTCATTGAAAAAGCCAAACAGAAAAATATCACGCTTGAGGAAATGCTCGAAATAGAAGCAGAATATATTTATAGCCAGGGCGATATTGATGGCTTCCTAACCTATAAAGGACCGAAACATTTTGAAGAGAATATCCGTCGAAGCCATGATTGGTTCAGGTCATTCGAGATAAAAGCCGCTGAGAAGAATATCTCTGTAGATGAATTGATTGTAAAAGAATCTGAAAATATTTTCAAAACAAACCATCCTGAAGCTGCTGCCAGGTATTACGATATTGAAAATTACAAATCGATAATCCTGAATGATAGCACCCTTTTTGAAAAGGCCAAGCTGTTTGCGGATAAATATTTTCTTACTAAAGAGGAATCTCTACAAATTCTTGCTGAAAAATTATCTAAAAATCAATAGATCAGAAATGATAGGTTTATTGCAAAAAAATACCCCGTTTTATAAACCAAAAACGGGGTGACTGTTATTAAAGGTTATCTTTATCTTAAATCGAAGCTTGTTTTCCCGATCTCAAACCCATCAGCATAAATTAATACATTGTATGTGCCGACCATAGCAGGATCTGATTTAGTCTTTTTAGTCCAGTATATACATGTATAGGTATCTTTATTTTGATAATCCAGTTCTTTTTTTGAGGTGTATTCCATCTGCTGACCCTGAAATTCAAAAGTATAATCATCCCCAACTTTTTGAGTCACAACCACATTATCCGGCCTTAAGACCCGTATATAAACCGTCTTTATTCCCGGTTCAACCAATTTGTTTTCACCAAGGGTAAAACAAATTTTTACCCGCTCTATTTTTTTCGCTTTATCCGTTTCTCTTTCTCTGCCACTTCCTGTTAACCTAACCCCACCGGCAGTTACACTATATGCTTTCAGAACAGTTGCCTGGGTCACTTTTTCAATCAACTCTTCCTTTTCCTTGCTTAATTCACGGGATTTATCCTGCTCTCTTGCATATTGTTGCCTGATCTTTTCATTCTCTTCCTTCAGCTCCCGGTTAACAGTAAAAAGTGAATCAAGCTGGTGAACATAACCCTGAGTTATATCCCTGAGCATGTTGAGTTTTTTGTTAACCTTTCGATATTCCCACTTGTAATTTAAGAGTTGTTGAATTTCTTTGGCGTTGGCCAGAATAATACTGTCCTTAATCGACAATGAATCAGCAAGTGTGCCGTATTCAATTTTAATACTATCGTGTTTAGTCAACAGATTGTTGAGTTCATATTGAAGCCCAACGCGTTGTTGCTCTTTTTCATCAACCATGGCGTTATACTTGCTTTTCATCGAAAAGAACCAAACTATCAAAGCAACGGTGATGATCAGTAAAATAATTACAAGGACTATCAATCCCTTAGATCCTTTTTTCTTTTGAGTGCTTGATGCAGCAGATGGTTTTGTTGGTGACTGTTCCATTTCTTTTGCGAATTAGTAAGTTGTTAAATAATTTACAAAGATAATTTAATGTATTTAATAAAAGACGACTTAATTAAATCAGGCAATAAATATAAGAAAAAAAAACAATGCAATTAAACGACAAACAAAAAAGGGAGCCATTCGGGTTCCCCATTAATTTTAGTCTCTTCTTTTAATGTGTAGGGCCTGCAGGCATTTTAAAATGATCGCCCGTTTCGTCAACAATTCTCTTGTACCAATCTTTGCTGTATCCTGGCTGTTTTAAATTAGCATTGTGGTATATATATCCTTCCGGCACATCAACTTTTGTTTTTACATTACCATCCATATATTTGGTGAATAAATATGTATAAAAGTTTAACCAGTGTTTGTGCGTTTCGTTCCCGGTGTTAACTGAATATTCCGTTAACATGGCTATTGCCTCATCTTTATTACTTTGATACACATCAAATGCTTTTTTATCAATTTTCAACACCTCATCAAGGAACATCCCTTCCAATTTGGTTTGTTCTGCCCTGATTTCAGGGTGGATTAAATTATAACGGGTATATGCAAAATTTGAAACCATATTAAATACCCAAAAAGCTGCATCAAATGTGAATTCCATCATTGATCCGTTTCCGCGCTCATAGGCTTCAGGGACCTTAGTAATACTTGTGTACATAGGAACAAATACAGTGCTTGCCGCATCATCCACACCAAACCAATGAATACCGCCAATTTCCCGGGGTAACCATGATCGCGCCTGGGAAACAAAGACAAATCCTGTTTGTTGTGTAGCTGTGGCCCTTTCGTTACAATACCTTTCCCCATCAACTTCCCAGGTCAATGGCCGCCAGCGATATGGATTAGCAAATGGCCCGGCGCCAATATCTTTGGTCATATCCAATGGGGTTCCTTCCAGGTGATCTCTCATATAATCCAAAACATCTTCAACTGCAATTTTTCTATCAGGCTTAATCCAAAGGGGCATTCTGTTTTTGAGGTTGTGGCCTGAAGCATAATCATAGTATTTATCCATTCCTTCTTTTACGCTTCTGAAAAACGACCATACCCTTACTTCACAAAACCGTGCACCACCAAATGAAACAGGAGCATAAGTGTCAGAGAAACTAAACTCCTTATCATTTCCATCAAAATATTCTTTTTCCCGGGCAAAAGAAATTAGATCATCAGCATAATAACATTCGATCTCAGAATTCTCAATTTTATCTCTACCTGAAAAAGTAATTGACTTTTTATCATCAGCCAATGGAAATGTGGTTATTCTGGCTTGATTGGCATGTGCGCAAATATATCCATCCGGAATTTTTAATGCCACCCATATAGCGCCCTTCTTGCCTTCACCTTTTCCTATTATCTCAAATATCCAAACCTCATTTGGATCAGAAATCGAAATCGATTCACCTACACTGTAATAGCCATATTCATCAACCAGTTCTGTCATAACTTTAATAGCTTCCCTCGCTGTTTTTGATCTTTGCAGTGCTATAAACATCATGTTTCCATAGTCAATGATTGCGCCTGCCTGTGATCCCAATTCCGGCCTTCCGCCGTAAGTAGTTTCACCAATAGCTACCTGGTATTCATTCATATTCCCAACGACATTGTAAGTTTCTTTGGCTTGTTTTATTTGACCCAAAAACTTACCAGTATCCCATTCATAAATATCCAACATAGCGCCTTCTTCATAGATAGCTGCTGGCCAGT
>JAIOTR010000154.1 GCA_021106665.1 Bacteroidales bacterium | reverse complement strand
CCGCCCCCCTGGGCGATACCATCCGGACCTACATTTACCCAAAAATCATCCTGGCGTAGCAGGTAAGGGTTCAGGTAAAGTTCGCAATCTCCTCCTGCAGAAATTAACTCCAAGGGTGTAGTACCTGTTGGATTAAAATCGTTACCAATTGGCGAATGTTCCCATGGATAGGGAATAGGATTAGAATATTGAAGTAAACTGATTCCTCCAAGATCCCAATCCCAAGTATTAAAAGGAGGTGAAGTTTGAGTAAATATAAGTTTTGGATAAACATATAATGGTGAATAATTGAATACCCCTCCATTTGCATCGTTTTTTGTTATGTCCATATTCCCTGTAGGCTGAGGAGATGGTGAAAGTTCTAATTGTACATCACACAATTCAGGATCCATTCCACCATTATATGTAACGGTTATGGGTGTGGTACCAACAAGGCTAAGTTCAATAATTTCTGTTTGAACCATATCAGGTGCAGGATACGGCTCAGGAAGATTTGCCGGAGAGATTCTTTCAATAATAGCATCAGGATTAGGAAATTCTGTTGAACCGTGTGATTCTCCCTGGAAAAAAATGACACCGTCAAAAGGATCAGACCCGGGGCCAAAAAAGTCGGAAGGGATAGGAGCAATTTCACCACCCGGCCCTCCCGGATGTACCGAAGATATAGGACTTTCCGGGACAATCCAGAAATCAGGTCCTGGATCAATAATGTCATTCAGTGCGGGCATTCCACCGGTTTCCATTCTGATGGTAGCTGTTGTCGTTCCAGCCATTCCTTCAAGCGCACTTCCGGGACAACCTTCAAATTCAATTTGATATGTAATATCGAAGAAACTGTCAACAGCAAAATCGCCGCTTGGCAATTGCGTTAAAGTTGTTCCTCCTGGGCTTGGTAATCCAAAATCAGTACCTGCGATGATATTAAAAGTACAAAAATCAGGATCACCAAATAGTTGTCCTTGGAAGCGATAATAGTCTGCAGGAAATGTCTGAACCGGGTCACCCGGATTTCGGGGCCCGGTGTGGATTTCCGAGAAAATATCAACAAATAATGTCCGATTAAATCCTGTCAGGTCACCAGTGCCGGTTACCTGGAAAACCATTGAACCTATAAAACAGTGTCCGTCGCCTCCAAGTGACCCTCCGGGAATTTCACATTCACCTGGTGGAATTGGTAATGAACAAGGACATGATCCATCACAGCAAATAAAATCAGAATAAAGCCCATCAAGTTCTATTGTTGTACCGGGAGGTAATCCGTCAATAATCATAAAGACCTCATCGGGAGAATAATACTCACAGCCGATGGGCGGCAAGGTTACTGTACCTGTTCCATTATCAGGAACTACACAATTTTGTGCCTGAATGAAAAAGGTTGAAATTAATAATGTAATAATTGCGGAAATTGAAAAACGGATAAGTGATTTCATGATGATTTGGTTTAATTAATTTATATTTATTTTTCACGTTAGTCAGTGTCAGGGTTTTGGTCCAACATGATATAATCAATCCACCTGAAATATTAAAGCCGCCAAGATATGAAAATTCAGCCTCAAAGTCAAGTTTTTAGCGAAATAAATGATTGAAAAACTATGAGTAAAAAATTAATTGGGAAGATTTGAAAGAGGATTATTGTTTTCTTATTCCCTGTTTTCTATCCTGTGAAGGCCAGCCTTGGCTTTTTGGTTAATGCTGTTTCTGTATTCTTTGTTTTCCATTGATTGAGCTTCTTCATAGTAGAATTCAGCATTTTCATAATCGCCTTTACTTTCGTAAATGATGCCAAGCTTCAGGGCTGAATTCGCTGCAAAATAGTATTCGGATTCAGCGCCATTTTCAACAGTCTTTTTGTAGAAAGAAATACTGTTATCTACTTTGTCCCATTCGTGGTATATTCTGCCAATACGATAATAAAATTCGAGCGAATCTTTTGTATTTCTCAGAAATCCGGTTTCAGTCTCACCGGTAATGGCTGATAAAGCTTTTTCATAATAACCACCATCAAAAAGCAAACGGGCTCTTAGGAGATAAATGTTTGGTTCTTCTCCATTTTCAGCTTCCCGTTCAGCTTGTTCATCAGCATCGGCAATTGAGTTGCCATATTGTTTAATTTTATTTATGTATTCTGTATATTTTTCTTTGTTACAGTTAACTATGTAATACCATGCAATTTTCTGATAGGCATCTTTGATATAATTGATTCCTTTATAATTATTCACGTATATAAAAAGATAATTTACAGCATCATCATCAAGTCTGTGAAGTTTGGCCAACCCGGTCAGGTAATCAAGGTAATAAAATGGAAAATACTCTTCACCAGTCGGTTTGGATAGTAATAGCTCAATAGCTTCGTCGTTTTTACTATTATCCATATAAATGCGTGATATAGCGTATATAGCCAGTGGGTTTTGCATGCTGCAACTATCGTCTTCAATCATTTTAATGTAATCGAGCGCCTTTTGCTTATTTGTCATCAGGTTCATCTGAATGAAGCTCAAATAAAACAAACATTCAGTTTTATACATGCTGTATTCTTCATTTGAGATTGATTCATTCAATACGGTCAAAATCTCACCAACTCCCTGGTCAATGGTACCTTCCACACCAACCAGTTTTTTTATCCAGTTATAATTATTGGGAACCGTCCCAATAAGCGTATGCAATAAACCCAGATTAATAAGATTTGGCAAAAAATCGGGAAACTCTTCATTATTTGCTTCAAGTTGCCTATATGCTTTATTGATCTCAAAAGTTGCCGTAACGTATTCTTTGAACTTGCTTCGGGCAAAAGCCCATTGAAGGTAAACCTGTGAAAGACAATAGCGGTAATAAGGAGATTTTTTGTCCCCTTTTTTCAGTCTGGATATGATATCATCTTTTAGTTTTGAAAGTTTCTCAAATTCATCTTCTTCCTCGGCGATAAAAATGGTTAAGAAATGAATATAATTCTCAAGCATGTAAGGAATATTATTTTCAGGATTAGTTGATTTTTCCTTTTCGATCAGATTCTTCCCTTCATCAAATTTGAGGCTGATAATTGCCGAGTAGGCATCTTTGCAGTTTTGGTTAAAATCATAATGGTATTGACAGTAGGAAAAGTTAACTGCAATAATTAATATCAATATGAGTCCAACTCTGCGCATGATAAACGATATTGCTGTATTTAAGAGATTGTTTAAAATTTAAACAGTCTCTAAAAATAAAAAAAAGAGGGATATGTTTTCAAACCCCTCTTTAATACGATAAATCTTATAATTAGTTCTATTTTTTTACCAATTCCGAGATATTTTCATCCACCAAAATTCTGCCGCAGTATTCGCAAACAATAATTTT
>JAIOTR010000284.1 GCA_021106665.1 Bacteroidales bacterium | reverse complement strand
TAAAATACCCGGATGATGAATTTGCTGATGATGCAGAAATATCCATCAAAAACCTCGGCAAATCACCCGAACAGCTGATAAGGGAATTTGAAGAGCAACAGCAGAAGGAAGGTGAAATCTAAATTTTTATAGTAAACTGATCTTTAATAAAAAATTTTCGAGAATTTTTCATTAACAGACAATATTTAATTTTGATAATGCGTTAAACTACCAGGATAAATTGGTAATTTTTTTCATCCGAAAAGCGTCATCCTATAAAGGTGGGCGCTTTTCGGCGTTTAACTCAGCAGGTCTTTCTTTAATTTTTCTTTTTCAAGGATATTTATATCACCCCGTGAATCAATACATTCTGTAATTTTCTTTTTGAAATTCCAGCAGGTCATTGGCCGCAGATTTATTTTTTCTGAAAGTTTGTAGGAAGATATGTCATGATTGTGACAGACGAGGTAAGTAATTTTAAATGCTTCATTCAAAGGAAATTTGCATTTGTGAAAAAGCGTATGTGCTGTTGCTGATTCTTCCGATTTACATTTCGTACATCTTCTTGAAAACGGTTTTTTCCCTTTACAATAATTTGTATGCCCACACTTCCTGCAAGCAAAACCATTTTTCCATTTCTCATTTGCAAGGAATTCCATACATTTTTCGTCAGATGAAAAAACGTTTTCAAATTCTATTAACTCGATATTTTTAAATAAGGATTCCAAATGCGTCTATTTAAATATTATGACATATTGTCAATTGGAATGAATTTTGACTGCAAAAATACAAAAAAGTGATATTTAAGCGATATATTAATTAAAATTTTTTTAATTTTGCAGCGTTTAAAAAAAATCACATAAACAAGTTAATATTATGAAAAATTATTTAGTGCTTCTATTACTGGCAATTTTTACAGGAGTGTTATCGGTTTCGGCTCAGGAAAAAGAAACCATTAAACCAGAACATTTAACTGTTGATTCATTCAAGGAAAAAGTTTACGATTTCGATAAGAATCCTGAAGAGTGGGTTTTTGAAGGTGACCTTCCTTGTATTATAGATTTTTACGCTGACTGGTGTAAACCTTGCAGACTGATTGCTCCGATAATGGAAGAACTGGCTAATGAATATGACGGTAAGATCACTGTATATAAAATCAATACTGAAAAGCAACGTGAATTATCAAGGGTGTTTGGAGTAAGGAGTATACCTGCTGTGCTTTTTGTCCCCATGGAAGGAAAACCGCAAATGTCGACGGGAGCCTTGCCAAAAGAAACATTTAAACAGGCGATTGATGAGTTTTTGCTGGGAGAGAAAAAAGATAAATAAATTTAAATACCTTATTTAATGAAAAAAGTATTTTTAATAATATCATTGTTAGCTGTATTTGGGCTATTTTCATGTAACCAGGATTCTGAAGATGCAAGTGATAAAAGCAATGTTCAAGATTCTGAAATATCAGAACAAGTAAAGGATGTAGTTTCAAATGAAAAATTAGAGGATATAAAACCTGTTTATCTGACAACTGCTGATTTTAAGGATAAAGTTTGGGATTATGAATCCAATCCTGAAGAATGGATTTATAAAGGTGAATTACCTTGTATCATTGATTTTTATGCTGACTGGTGTAAACCATGTAAAATAGTAGCGCCGATTATGGACGACCTGGCTGACCACTATAATGGAAAAGTGATAATTTATAAAGTGAATACAGATAAAGAAAAAGAACTGGCGACAGTTTTCCAGGTAAGAAGCATTCCATCTATTTTGTTTTCGCCGATGGAAGGGAAACCTGCTATGCAGCCCGGCGCTCTGTCGAAAGAAGATTACATGAGTATTATCAATGATTTTGTATTAAAAGTAAATAAAGAGGAATCAAAAAATATTTAAAAACAAACATATGGAACATTTAACAAAACAGACATTTTTAGACAAAGTATTTAATTTCGAAAAGAATAAGGATTGGCAATTTGAAGGAGATTTGCCATGTTTGATTGATTTTTATGCCGATTGGTGCGGACCGTGTAAAATGGTTGCCCCGATTCTTGAAGAGTTATCAGAAGAGTATGATGGCAAGATCAACATTTATAAAGTAGATACAGAAAAAGAACAGGAATTAGCTGCTGCTTTTGGCATCAGGAGTATTCCTTCAATGCTGTTCTGCCCGAAAGACGGACAACCGCAAATGGCACAGGGTGCGTTACCAAAAGATGCATTAAAAGGTGCAATAGAAGATGTCCTGCTTGCAAAGGCCGAAGTAGCAAAATAAAAAATAATTGATATCTAAATAAAAAAGGGTGTTGCAGGATTGCAACGCCTTTTTTTATGCCTGTCTTTTATACCTTTGCAAAAGATCTTGTTGAATGAAAGAATCTTCTAGCATATTGATGTCAACTGCCTATTTGGGTCCGGTTGAATATTTTGCCCATATAATTCACTCAGATGATGTTTATATTGAGAAAGAAGAACATTATATAAAACAAACTTATAGAAACAGGTGTTTGATTTATACTGCCAATGGTACTCAATCTTTGACCATTCCCGTAATTAAAGTGAATGGAAATAGGACAAAAATTGAAGACATAGAAATTTCATACACTGAAAAATGGCAGTTGATACACTGGAGGGCAATATCTTCGGCTTATAGCAATTCCCCTTATTTTCTTTTTTACAAGGATGAACTTGAGCCATTTTATTTCGAAAAACACAAATACTTGTTGGATTTTAATAGCAAGATTCTTGAAACTATCCTAAAAATACTGGAATGTGATATTGAGATAAAATTTACTGAGTTATATTCTGAAAAGATTAAAAAAGGACTAATTGATCTAAGAAACGAAATCAATCCGAAAAAAGAATCAAAAATTCAATTTAGTCCCTACATACAGGTATTTGGGGAGAAATTTGAATTTATCCCGAATCTAAGTATCATTGATTTAATTTTTAATATAGGGCCAGAATCCCTGCAATATTTAAATCAAATTAAGCTCAAGTAACCCCTCGAATAGTTTATAGTTTTTTAATACTTTTGACCCTTCAAAATAATTTATCCAATCTGTTGTAAAAATGAAAATTCCGAGTAAGTATAATCCTGCAAATACCGAAGATAAGTGGTATAAATTCTGGATGGAAAATGAATTTTTCAGAAGTGTACCTGATGAAAGGGACCCTTATTGTATTGTAATACCACCACCTAACGTAACAGGTGTACTGCACATGGGTCATATGCTGAACAATACTTTGCAGGATGTACTTGTACGCCGTGCCCGTATGCTGGGAAAAAATACTTTGTGGTTGCCGGGAACGGATCATGCTTCAATTGCAACAGAGGCAAGGGTTGTGGCTAAGTTGAAAGAAGAAGGTATTGATAAATCTAAATTGAGCAGGGAAGAATTTCTAAAACATGCATGGGAATGGAGAGAAAAGCATGGTGG
>JAIOTR010000302.1 GCA_021106665.1 Bacteroidales bacterium | reverse complement strand
TGCCTAAGAAAAAGTACGTTAAAAAGTATCCCGATAAAGCTTTATCACATGAAGATATTGACCTGATCTGTAATTGGGCAGCCGATGAATCGAAAAAGTTAATGGGTGAATAATAAATAACCTATTCTCACAACTATATATTATTGAACATCTGCTATTTTATCAAAAAGAAAATTAATTGAAATTTTCTCGCAGATATCGCAGATTGTCGCAGAACAATGTAATTTATTCATACTGATAAATTCAGCGTTTTTCTGCGTAATCAGCGAGAAATAAAAATCATATTGAAAATTACCGATACCCATTTAAATTATATTCAAGAACTGACTCTATAGCAGAATCCTGCCAATTTTTTTCCTGGCAGTTTTCTACTACCTTTTTCAAACATACTGTTTGTAATTTTATCCACGAAAAGAAAAACCAAGAACAGTAAATAAAATGTTTGACCTAAAACCGACACATCATGAAAAAAAGTTTGTTAGTAACCGCAATGGCATTTCTGGCTATGCAACTTATGATCACTGGCCAAAATGCATCAATTCCATCAGTTGACCTTTACACCCTCGATGGTGAAAAAATCAATTCTACTGCTATTTTCGACAACAGCAGGCCGACTATACTGATATTCTGGAAAACCTTTGAAAAGGATTGCTGTAACCAGATTTCCTCAATGGTGGATGCCCGTGAGGAAATCCTGGGAAAAGACAATGTAAGGATAGTTTGTATTTGTATCGATTGTACCGGAAAAACCACACATGTTAAACCAATCATATATGGTAAAGATTGGGATGTGGAAGCTTATGTTGACAAAAACGGCGATTTTAAAAGAGTCATGAATGTGGTTAACACTCCCTTAACTATTCTTTACGATACCGACAATTCAGTCATATGTCAATATGCCGGTTATTGCTGTGGAGCAGAGGAAATGGTTTGTGAAAAGCTTAAGAGTTGTATCGTTATGAAATAATCTATTAGAGAGGGAGATCATCATTTTGATGAAAATAAGATTTGCCCGACTACCAAGATTATTTGGCGGGCAGGCAAATCTATAATGAATGATTTAAATGATTACATGTCTGCATCAAAAAGTAAAATCATTACTTTCTATTTCATAACCGCCATCTTTTTACTATCGGTTACCTGCCCATTAACTTCAAGGTTATAAAAATAAATGCCTGATGGAAGTCCTGAAGAATCAAATTGTACTTTATTAATTCCGGCATCTCCTTTACCTCTGTTAGTTTGTAATCTCCTACCGGAATAATCATAAATAATTAAACAAACAGTTACCTCTTTTTCTAACTTATAATAAATATTGGTTATTCCTGTAAATGGATTTGGAAAGTTTGATAATTTAATATTATCTGTTTTTAGTGTATTAACGGTTGTTATTGTTGAATCCAAATCATGGAAATAAGTAGTAAAAGTCTCCCCGTAATCATTAGAATAATCTATGTACAACCACACATGATCACCGGCAGGGTTGATACGGCTACGCATGACATAAAAAGAGCCCGGTTCCCTGCCTGCTGTATATTTCACTCTCCAATAAAATATATCAATATAGTCCGATTCAAATTTCTCTGTCCAGGTATAACCTGTGTCTGTACTGTGAAAGATTTTATAACTTGAATCCAACCACCATGAAACAAGGTATAATTCTCCTGGTTCGGTACCTCTTGAAATTTTAGGCCAAATACCACCAGGTGCCCAGAAAGCTACTGAACTGTCAATGGGAATTTCAGTATAATTTATTGCATAGTCATTTGTATGATAAAGAAAGAATCCTTCACCTGCATTTCCGTCAATTCCGTAAAACTCACCATCGAAAACTCCAATGTCAGATATTGGACAATTAGGTGGATCAGAAACAACTTCAAAGGTTAATGCATAATCATTGCTTTTTTGTAGTAAACCCCATCCACCCTTATAAATAGCACCATCATTCTCTCCTCCCCAATATCTTGTATAATCCTGATAGTCCTCCCTATAGTTCCAATTTTCGCCAAAATTAAAACTCACCCAAATTTCATTGCCACCAACATTATATACTGCACCTATTGTAGCATCCCCAAGCACTTTACCAACACTCATTACACCGGGTGGTGAGGATGTACTGCTTTCATATTGCAGTGTAATGGTTGCACCGTTGTCAACTGAATGGAAAATAGCGTAATGTATATGACCGTAGTTATCCATGTACCAATCGGTGGAGAGGTAGAGTTCGGCGGGTTGGGCGCCTCTTGTTATCTGGCTGTAAGAATCAAGATAAAAGAGCCAGAAGCCAAGACATAAGATAATAAGTAGTATTTGATTTTTCATAACTAATGTGAATAAAGAGTTGAACAATTCTTTGCCACAAAGACTCTAAGGTTCTAAGATTCACAAAATTAACAATGTGTATTTTGTTTTGCTTTGTGGTAACTTTGTGTCTTCTTGCCTTTGTGGCTAAATATCAGTAAGTTGCTATTCCAACCCTTGATTCGTATAACTACTATTTTGGTATTACTGCGTAAATATAAGTTTTTTTGTTGAAATGATCTTATTGTCAACTATTAAAGTACAGAAATACAAACCTTCATTTACCCTATTTCCATTTGAATCAGTGCCATCCCATTTTAGTTCATCTTGCCCGAACAGTTTGAATTGTTTTACCCTCTGTCCTTGAACATCACATATAATTAATAGGGCTTCTTTGTAACCGTCTGGAAATTCAAAGATAATTGATGTTTTATCAGTGAATGGATTTGGATAAATCCTAATTTTCGGTTTTTTAAAAGACAATTCAGAAGTGCCGGTAAAAAGCGTTCTCACCGAATCAATA
>JAIOTR010000318.1 GCA_021106665.1 Bacteroidales bacterium | reverse complement strand
GTGTTACAGAAAACATTACCATCCATAAGGAATGGTTCGGAGAGCTGATGGCTCATAGCAGCGCACTGGAAAGCTTCCAGACTTTCGGCTCGTTAACCCGGCGTTATATTTATCATGACATACCTGATAACTTTCACTATTATGCCATTGCCGTGGTATCTCTTCTATACATCCTGTATTTCTGGCTAAAAAATCAACAAGTCGGTGACAATAACAATTCCGGTTTCCGTATGCAAAACGCTAACCTGATCATTGACTGCTTTTTGCTGATTGCTATAATACCAAACCTAATAATTACTGATGACCAGCATTTCTTATTATCCATTCCGATAATTGCAATTTTGCTTTGGTATGTTTACCTGAAAAAGAATTATTTTCTTATTGGAGGATTTGTTTTATTAATGATCTGTTATGGAGGGGATTCACCGGATATACTTGGTAGTCAATTGTCGAGGCAGGTTGAAAATATGGGTATCTTGGGTATCAGTAACCTAATAATGATTGCCGCTGTTATATTTTTGACTCTGAGAAAGGAGATACCCTTAATCAGTTTGGATAAGAAATGAACCAAATCCGTTTTTTGTCTTATCCAAATATTCCCTGATAATCCCAGCCCAGATTTTATAGCTATTTTCAGAAAGGTGAATACGGTCTTTTCCAAAATTATTCTTTAGATCATAATTTGCAGTTAAACTCATGTTAATATTCAGAAAATCAATCATTTCTTCAGAAGCAAGTTGAGTAAGTAAAATATTTAAGGAATCTACTTCAGCATTATATTTTGGATCATTATACCGGTGGAAAAGAGACTGGACAACCGGAGTGATATTTTGGGATTTTATTTCATCTATTATGGTCTCAATATTTTTTATGGTCAATTCTCTCGAATAACACCTGCTATTAATATCATTACCGCCACATTGAATAAAACAATATTCAGCAGCATAATCATTAAGGTTTCCTTTTAATTTATTTAAAAGTTGTTCAGATGTAAACGCACCATATCCCATTTTCAAGACATCATATCGATTCAGCAACAAGCACCAATCAACTCTTGCCGTATGCGAATCACCAAACATGATTACGGTTGCATTGTTCCTGTATTTGATGATTTTTTGAATAATCGCTTCCCTATGATTGGCAGCATAAATTAGAAACATTAATATTAACAAGATATTTACTGCTACAGAAAAATATATAAATTTTCTTCTAACCATGTCATTTAAATTTACTCTTTTTCGTAAAATCATAAACTAAGTAAAAATTCCATCATATCAACACCATCAGCATAGTCCCATAGCTTAGGCTTTTGAGCTTTACCGAAAGGAATTGCTTCATCTATTTCTTTAGCATGACTGACTATACACTGAATTTGCTCCCCTTCCTCAATCAAACGTTTTTTCAAAACATTCATATCATCATACTCTTCAAAATACAATACAGAAGGTGGGGAAGCATAAGCTAAATCCTGTTTCACCAGTAAAAACCCATTGTCAAAATGTTTGGTCTTATTGATCAGGTAAATGGATTTATAATAATCGTAATTATTCGTATATTTATGATGATCAATGATGGAATCATAAGCTGAAAGGGCTTCAAATAATCTGTTAAACTTATATCCTTTTGGAACAAACATTTTCGATACACTGCGGCAACCCATTCCAAAATACTGGAACAGATCTTTGCCGAAATCAGTTAGTTCATCTGAGGTTTCATCACCAGTGAAGATTGCCACACCATTCCGATTTTTCCTGATAATATGAGGATATTTTCCAAAGTAATACTCAAAATATCGTGATGTATTATTGCTACCCGTAGCTATTATCGCATCAAATCCTGTCAACTTTTCCTCCGTGAATTTAATACTATCATCAAATTCAGGTTCAATTTCAAGAAGCAATTCAGCAACAGCCGGTAGCAATTTTTTGTCATCCGACGAAAGCTTTCCCAAAAACTTATGGCCTGAAATCAAAACGCATAAAAAATCATGAAACCCCACCATTGGTATATTTCCGGCCATGACCACTCCTACCCTTTTTCTCTCCTTGATCTTATCCAGATCATAATTGCTCAACCATTTTCCAATTTTTTCCTCTTCAAGGCTAAGACCGATGCTATGAATTGCATTTTTTACATTTTCTTCTGTAAACCAGGGATTATCAATGTGACTCTCTTCTATCAGCTTATTTAGTTTATATAAATTCTTATCTGCCGGTTCAAATGATTTTTCTCTTAGCAATCTCAATTTCCTTCCCAACTCGGCAAAAGCATCAATCCTATTTTCTAATGATAACATATCTTATAAATTTTATATCCTTGAACTCCAAACTCCAAACCTCGAACCTCGAACTTCAAATTTTTCTTTAAACTCTTTCCAAATTACATTCCCTGCAAAAATAATATTCTCTTTTGTTATTGTTTTAACAAGAATATTTTACTTTTGCTTCACTTCAAAAAAAGTGGTACTAATAGTTAATTTTTAAGGAAATGAAAAAACATAATTTTTACGCCGGTCCATCTATATTACCGGAATACACTATTGAAAACACGGCCAAAGCAATTAAAGACTTTGCCGGAACCGGACTCTCAATTCTTGAAATCTCGCACAGAAGCAAGCAATTTGTTGCAGTAATGGATGAAGCTGTTTCACTTTTCAAAGAACTTCTAAAAATACCTGAAGGGTATTCGGTACTTTTTGTTGGTGGAGGCGCCAGTACTCAATTTGCAATGATCCCCTTCAATATTATGAAGAAAAAATCAGCTTACCTTAATACTGGAGCATGGGCAAAAAAAGCGATCAAAGAAGCTAAAGCATTTGGTGAAGTGGATGTGGTAGCATCATCTGAAGACAAAAATTTCAATTACATACCCAAAGGATATACAATCCCAACTGATGCCGATTATTATCATATTACAACCAACAATACGATTTACGGAACAGAGATCAGGGAAGATATTGATTGCCCTGTACCATTGGTTGCGGATATGTCGTCCGATATTTTCAGCCGGCCTGTTGATGTATCCAAATATGCAATTATCTATGGCGGAGCACAAAAAAACCTTGCGCCTGCCGGAGTTACTTTTGTTATTGTTAAAAATGATATTCTCGGTAAAGTGGACAGGGCTATTCCTACTATGCTCAACTATCAAACGCATATTGATAAAGAATCGATGTTCAATACTCCTCCATGCTTACCTGTGTTTTCTGCTTTACAAACTTTGAAATGGTTGAAAAACAATGGTGGAATTACAGCAATGGAGCAAAAGAATATTGAAAAAGCGGATTTACTTTACAATGAGATTGACAGGAATAAACTCTTTGTCGGTACTGTTGCAAAAGAAGACCGTTCACTCATGAATATTTGTTTTGTGATGAATGAAGAGTATAAGGAGCTGGAAGGTGAATTCTTTGAATTTGCAACTGCAAAAGGAATGGTTGGGATAAAAGGCCACCGTTCAGTTGGAGGTTTCAGGGCTTCTACTTATAATGCATTGCCCAAAGCCAGCGTGGAAGTATTGGTTGCAGCTATGCAGGAGTTTGAATCTATGAAAGGGTAATAAGAATACAGAATACAGAATACAGAATTCAAACCTCTTTCAAGCTAAAAGCAACTTTTAAAATTAAGTAACAATAAAAAAATATAATTATGACAAAAATACTCGTAGCGACCGAAAAACCATTTGCCCCGGCAGCTGTGGATGGTATACGAAAAGTATGTGATGAAGCCGGTTATGAGTTGGTATTACTCGAAAAATATACTGAGCAGGCAGACCTCATCAAAGCAGTTGAGGATGTTGACGCAATGATAATCAGGAGTGACAAGGCAACAAAAGAGGTTATTGATGCAGGGAAAAACCTAAAGATCATTGTCAGGGCGGGAGCTGGTTACGACAACATTGACCTTCAGGCAGCAACAGCCAATAATGTGGTAGCAATGAATACGCCCGGGCAAAATTCAAATGCAGTGGCTGAACTTGCATTGGGAATGATGGTGTACCTGGCAAGAAACCAATACAATGGTACTGCAGGAAGAGAGCTAAAAGGGAAAAAACTGGGGATTCATGCATTTGGCCATGTTGGACAGTTAGTTGGAGAGATAGCCAAAGGCTTCGGAATGGAAGTATATGCTTTCGACCCTTTTATTGCAAAAGAAAAAATTGAGAAATTTGGTGTAAAAGCAGTTGACACTGTTGAAGAATTATATTCTACTTGTTAGTATATTTCATTGAATATTCCTTCAAATGAAAAAACCAAAAAATCTATCAATTTCGGATTATTATCGTTGATGCCTGAAGGCGCTACACTTGTTAATACAGCTAGAAAAGAGGTTGTTGATGAGGATGGCTTACTGGCATTGTTCAATGAAAGAAACGATTTTAAATACATTTCAGATATCGCCCCCGATTGCAAATCAGAAATAGAAAGCAAATATGAAGGACGGTATTTTTTCACTCCTAAAAAAATGGGAGCTCAGACAGCCGAAGCCAATATCAATGCTGGTATTGCCGCTGCAACTCAAATCGTCAATTTTCTTGAAAAAGGAGATATCACTTTCAAGGTTAACTAAATTTATTGTGTCTTAGAATCTTGGTTCATGGTGATCATCATTTTTTTCACTGTTTGCTATGAATTAATAATGTTGACTTTGGAAAACACTAATAGAGGTTATTAATACTAAACTTTAATTTTTATGGAGAACCATTCTACTAAAAATACTACTTTTTTCAGATTCGAAGACCTAAGAGTTTATCACAGAGCACTGGACTATATCGACTGGGTATACAGCTCCACGGGTTTATTTCCGGATGAAAATGCAAAAGATTTGATCAGCAAATTAAATTCATCGGCTCAGACTATCGCATTCTATCTTGCAGAAGGATCAGCCAGGAATAAGAGTCAATTTATCTATTATCTTAAAATGGCAAAAAGCAATGTGAGGGAATGTGTTGTATTGACTGCTATATTTGAAAAGCAAGGAATAATGACTGACACTCAAGTTGAAGAATCCAGAAATTTTCTGATGGAATTGACTAAAATGATTGGCGCTCTTATTGGCTCTTTACAAAGATCGAGCAACAGGAACAGAGAAAGAGATAATGGAGGTAATGGCGGCAGTGCTAATAATGATTTTGTTCTTGACGAATCAATAGATATAAAAAAATATTAATCAATTATCATAACTAAAAAAACTATGGCTGTACTAAAAGCATTTAAAGGTGTCAGGCCACCGGCAGAACTGGCAAAGCAAGTAGCTTCAAGGCCCTATGATGTACTAAATTCGGAAGAAGCAAGAATAGAAGCAAAAGGTAATGAATATTCTTTGCTGCATATTATAAAACCTGAAATTGACCTTGATCCTGATGTAGATGTTCACGCTGAACCTGTTTATGCAAAAGCAAAAGCAAATTTTGATAAGTTTCAAAAGGAAGGTTGGCTTGTACAGGATGAGGATGAGTACCTTTATATATACGGGCAAACCATGTGGGGGAAAACACAGTACGGACTTGTAGGTTGTGCTGCTGTAGACGATTATCTGAATAATATCATTAAAAAGCATGAATTGACAAGGCCTGACAAGGAAGAGGACAGGATGAAACATGTCCGTATAAACAATGCGAATATCGAACCGGTATTCTTTTCATACCCTGCTTATAAAGAATTGGATGATATCATTAAGGATATTGTAAAAACCAATGTCCCTGAATATGATTTTGTTGCAGATGATGGTATCGGACATCATTTCTGGGTTATCAGTGATAATGCCAAAATTGAAAAGATCATTGAATTATTTAGTAATATTCCTGCAACCTACGTAGCTGATGGCCATCACAGGACAGCTGCTGCAGCTTTGGTTGGAAAAGAGAAGAGAGAAAATAATCCGAACCATACAGGTAATGAAGAATATAATTTCTTTCTTACAGTTCATTTCCCGGATGATCAGCTTACAATCATTGATTATAACAGGGTTGTAAAGGATTTAAATAATATGGAGCCAGGTGAGTTAATTGAAAAATTAAATAATTCATTC
>JAIOTR010000290.1 GCA_021106665.1 Bacteroidales bacterium | reverse complement strand
TGAATTGACATACGCACATGGTTACACAAACATTGCTTTCCCTGATATTACAACTGTCAGTTGCGAAGTTTACACCGTAACATACTATGATAATTACGATTATATCGAAAATGAATATGGCAACACTTATGGTTTTGTGGGTGATGAAATTACTTTTTTGTATGACCTTGCTGTAAATTTAAAAGGGCAGGTAACAGCTATAAAAACAAAAATACTACCCAATTCTGAAATTCCCATTTCAATAGAATACCTGTTAAGTATAAACTACTACGACGAATATTTGCGGGTTATCCAAACCATTTCCGATAATCACCTTGGAGGTTTGGATATTGTTTCAAACAAAATTAACTTTACAGGTGATATACTTCTTACCAAAGAAAACCACAGTAACGGAACAGAAAGTATCATTGTACAAAATGAATTTGAATACGATAATGGTAAACGCCTGATAAAAACCAAACATAAAATCAACGATGAAAGTTGTGTTACTGTCAGTGAACAAAAATATGATGAATTAGGACGGGTTAACAGGAAGTACTTACATGGAGGTAGTGCCGGCTCACTTCAAACCGTAAATTTCAGATACAATATCCGCAATTGGCTAACAGATATTAATGATCTTGCAGCATTGGAAAACGACCTGTTCGCCATGAACCTTGGCTATACCTCTGGCACTTATCCGCAGTTTAACGGTAACATTGCCTCAATGCAATGGAAAACTTCTATGTTTGATCCCAGTACTTATAATTTCAATTATGACGGCGCAAACAGGCTAATAACATCCGAATACAGCAGTACAGGGAATTACAATACAGTTTATGAATATGACAATAACGGAAATTTATTAACTTTATCCCGTGAAGGAAAACTGGGCGAAAGTTCAGATTATGATATGATTGATGAATTGGATTATACTTATACAGGTAACCAATTGGAAAGTGTTAATGATGTGGATGATATTTATGGCAACCACCAAAACAATGGTTTTTCTGATAATGGTTCATTTGGGAGCAATGAATATGCTTACGATGCAAACAGTAATTTGATATCGGATTTAAATAAGGATATGACCATCACAAAGTACAATTACCTGAATCTGCCCGAGCAGTTTAACATAAATTCTGACAGGTATAATGAGATAAGCTACCTTTACAGCGCAGCAGGTGAAAAGCTCAGAAAACAAACCCACATCAATTATTCACCTGCAAATACTACCGATTACATTGGAAATTTTGTATATGATGATAATGAATTAAGATACATTTTAACCGGAGAAGGAAGAGTAATGGCAAACCCCGACGGCACTTTTGAATATCAATATTTCCTCAAAGACCACCTCGGTAATACAAGAGTTACCTTTACACAAACCGGGGAAGTAATACAAGAAGATTCTTATTACCCTTTTGGCATGGCAATGAACGGACTAAACTACGAAACCGGTTTAGATTACAAAAACAAATACCTGTACAATGGCAAAGAGTTGCAGGATGAGTTTGGGTTGGAGTGGTATGATTATGGGGCGAGGTTTTATGATGCGCAGTTGGGGAGGTGGCATGTTGTGGATCCTCTTTCTGAAAAACATTATGGTTTTTCTCCTTACAATTATGTTTTGAATAACCCATTATTATACGTTGATCCTAAAGGGATGGACACTTTGAGAGTTTCTGGTAGTGTTAAAATGACTACTGGAAAATTAGGAATTAAAGGTAAAGTTTTAGGAGCGGTAAGATATGGTTTAGAATACTGTTTTGGCGGGGCTGAACAAGAAATAGAATTATATCTTGAGGTTGATACAGATACTTGGGGGATAAATGTGGGTGCAAAACATACTCAACGCTATATTGAGAAAGGCTCTAACTCTGTTGCTCTTGGTATTTTCCATGGAGGTGTAAGTGAGGAAAAGAAAATAATTAATGATATCAATACAAGGGATGGGTATTCAAGAACAGAGGATAAGAAGTATAAGAAAAAGGAAAGTGGCGGAATTGGGCCTATTACTACAGAAGAAACGAAAGAAGGTATTACTGTTAAGGGAGACATGGGAGTAGGTGGCGAAATAAACGCTCTAATATTTGGAGTAGGTGCTGGTATTTCAATAGATTATATACCCACGGAAAGTGTTCCCAAAAATGAAGAAGAAAGGAAGTAATTAATTAACTCGAAACTTAAAAAAATGAAAAAGAATTTATTAATGGCTTGTTATTTTATTAATATACTAATGGTTGCACTGGTCGTGTTTACAATTTTAGCAGCATTATTTCGATTTAAAGGTTTTTTAGATTATGTGTTTTTTGATGAAACATTTTTACAAATCAGGATGGTGCTAACAATCCCCATTTTAGTTTTATGGATTAACAATTTGATTATTTGGTCAAAGAAAGATAAAAGTGTAAAGAGGTTTTTATTATTGTTCTTTTTGAATGGATTGTATAATCCGTTTTATTTTAAAAGAGTATTGAAAAACAATTGGCAATAATTAAAAATTTTGTTAAGGTTCCGGAGTCCCGGGTACATTTTACTTTTTAAACCAACGACAAGAAAGCAATTAAAAACGCCATAGAGTAAACTATCAGTGTGTTTTTCATTAATTTATTTCAAATAAGTTAAACCAAGCAAGAAAAAAGTTTTTTGTATTTGTCAAATATTTTTTATTAAATTTGGAAATCATTACCAATCCATTATATAAAAACTATTAACATTGAGATTTTAGATTATTAACCATTTGTTTTTAAAATTTATTATTATGAAAAGAGCAATCCATTTTTTAGCAGCCCTGCTGATAACACAAATAGTTTTCAGCCAATCTTCAAATCCATGTGTTACATGTAATAACAATGTAATTGATACAGCCAATTATTCAAGTGCCATAGGTTCTGAAAATATATCTACCGGACTTAATTCATTTGCCAGTGGATTTCAAAACGAGGCAACAGGCGATTATTCGTTTGCAGGCGGAGAAGAATCAGTTGCATCAGGATTACGGGCTTTTGCTTACGGACAATTTTCCGAAGCACAGGGTTCAAGGAGTCTTGCACTTGGTAAGTATGTAACTGCGCTTGGCGGTAGTTCCGTTGCTATTGGTCGGTATGTTAAAACATTAACCGGTGATGCTATGGTAATTGGTTATGGAGTAGATATTGAAAATTACCTCGTAAATGGTATTTCCAGATCATTAATGATAGGATTTAACAGTGATATACCAACTTTATTTATAGGACCGTCATCCATATCAGGAATTGGAAATGTAGGAATAGGAACTACCGACCCATCGGAAATGCTTGAAATTAACGG
>JAIOTR010000380.1 GCA_021106665.1 Bacteroidales bacterium | reverse complement strand
TTGGTTTAAAACATAAGATAAAGTATAAAAATTTATACCATTTAACTTTTTAATAAATGACGAGCTGTCTCTACCGAAGCTGATGTTACAATCTGCCCGCTCAACATTTTAGCTATTTCATTAACCCTATCTCTATGATTTAGAATTTTTATGATGGTTTTTGTTGTTTCTTTTTCGGTCTTTTTATAAACAAAATAATGGGCATCTCCTTTTCCTGCTATCTGTGGTAAATGCGTTATTGCAATAACCTGCATCATACTTCCAAGTTTAACTAAAATATTCCCCACTTTATCTGCAATTTCACCGGAAACACCTTTATCAATTTCATCAAAAATAACCGTAGGTAATAAATTTTTCTGCGAAATTATTGATTTTACCGCCAACAAAAGTCTCGAGGTCTCCCCTCCTGAAGCAACTTTGGATAATTCCTGCAACTCTCCTCCCCTGTTTGCATTGAATAAAAATTTCACTGAATCTATTCCATCCCTGCATGGCTGTTCTAAAAATGTATGTTTTATTTGAAACCGGGAATATGGCATACCAAGATGTACAAGGTTTACAATTATTTGATTTATTATTTCAGCAAAAACCTGTCTTCGTTTTTTTGAAATATCCAATGATAATTTTGATATTGCTTTTTCTGATTTTTTAACCTCTGTTTCCAGACTCTTAATTTTATCCTGAAGGGAATCGATATTATTTAATTTGGAAACCAGCTTATCCACAATGCTCAACATTTCTTCAATGGTATTTACCCTGTGCTTATTTTGAAGATTATAAATCAAATCTAATCTTTCCCTGATTTCTTGAGATCTTTCCGGATTATGTGAGATACTTTCCGATAATTGTTCTATTTCTGCTAATATATCCGACAATTCAATAAAAGTGCTTTCAATTCTTTGAGATACATCATTGATGCTATCACTGAATTTTGAAATCTGGTTTAGTTTGCCACGAATATCCGACAATTGGTTGAGTATATTCGACTCATCATTCCCCAGAAATTGTGATGCGGCAAATAGCTTTGTTTTTATTTCTTCTGCATTATCTGATATTTCCAGTTCCTTTTCCAGTTCTTCCTGCTCCCCTACCCTCAATTGTGCTTCATTTATTTCATTGTGTAAAAAGCGGAAGTAATCCTTATCGCTTTTCAATCTTTTTTCTTCCTCAATTAAATTCTCAAGGTTTTTTTTATTTCTTATGTATTTATTAAATTTTTGCCTGTACTTATTTACTTCTTCTCCAAGGCCAGCATAGTTGTCAATAACAGCAAGCTGAAAAGCAACATTGTTAAATGATAATGTTTGAGTTTGAGAATGAATGTCAACCAATTTTTCACCCAGTTCTTTCAACAAAGTCAACTTAACGGGTGTATCATTTATAAATGCCCTTGATTTTCCATTATCGTTAACTTCACGCCTGAAAATGGAATTATCATCATAATCCAGGTCATTACCGGTAAAAAACTCTTGTAGGTTGTATTGGCTTATATTAAAAACTCCCTCAACAATACATTTTTTTGATTTGTCAAGCAATACCGATGTATCTGCACGTTTTCCAAGTATCAGGTTTAATGCGCCAAGTAATATTGATTTTCCGGCTCCGGTTTCACCCGTAATAACAGTAAAGCCGCTATCAAAATCTACTTCAAGGTGACTGATCAGTGCATAATTTTGTATAAAAAGATGTGAAAGCATATTAACTTGGCTTAACCAAAACCGGTTACAAAATTACATAGAAAATAATTCAGATTTTAACAGCTTAGTTCCTGTCGTTGATTTTTGAATATGTTGAAGAGTTAGCAGGATCAATATCCTTCATGATATTAATTACATCTGTTTTCTCTTTTGGATTACCTTGTTGGAAAATATTTACTATTTCATCCCTTTTTGCATCTATAGTCAATTGTAGTGCAAACAGGTTGGGCTGTTCATTGTAAACATTTGTTAGCAGGTTAAGACTTTGAACAATTTTGGCTCTTCCACCTTCAATATCATCCGACATTACATCCAATCCATTTAAATGATACTCATATAAAAACACCCTTAAATCGGAATAGGACTTATTCATATAATTTTCAATCAGCCAGTAGCGGTTTCGCTGATCCTCAAACGAATTCCATCCCGGGAATGGTGCATCCTGAGCTGCATTAACTACCATTTCAGCTTTCTCAAAAAATTGAGATCCTCCATAAAGCGAGAAGGTGTCAAAATCAAGCCCTAATATGAAATAGATATAATAAGCGATCATCGAAGATAAATTAGAAATATATTGATTTTCCTGGAAATCCAATGCCTGGAATTCTACATATTCAAATTCAAAATCCTCATCAAGATAATTAAAAAGTGTCGAGTTGTATGATGTTCCATAAATTGGCCGGCTGGCAACTATATTCAATCTTGCTTTAAATCTGTCAGTCGAGGGCCTTTCCCGCACTGTTATAGCCATATTGCATTCAATCCGTTCTTCAGTTTTAAAGTCAACATTTGTCCATCTTCTACTATTCACAAATTCAAGAAGTGCAGTTTGCATAGTTTCAAAAACACGCTTATCCGTCCCCTGTACCTGTTGCGAGTTTATCGCAATATTGCAAATAATCTCCTGCGAAATTGAGGTAAAAGAAGGAATAAGAAAAATGACTATAAATAGAAATTTATATAATAACTTCATGATATATTTTTAATTCTTCATTTTATAAGTTGAACTGATCTTGTCAGCAATATCTTTGGCCACCTCTGATTTTGATTTAAGTTCAAATTGATCAATATCACCTTTATTATCTAACAAAGTAATTTTATTAGTTGAATAGCCAAATCCGGCGCCTTTGTCTTGTAAAGAATTTAAAACGATCAGATCAAGCTTTTTATTTTTAAGCTTTGCTTTAGCATTCTCAAATTCATTTTCCGTCTCTAATGCAAAACCAACCAGGTATTGATCCTTTCTTTTGTTATTTCCAAGCTCTTTAAGAATATCCTTTGTCTTTTGTAGCTTGATAGTCAGGCTCCCTGCTTGTTTTTTTATTTTTTGTTTTTGCTGTCTTTCCGGTGTATAATCCGCAACAGCTGCCGACATGATGGCAATATTAACTTGAGAAAAAGCAGATAAACAAGCATTATACATTTCCGCAGCAGAGGTAACATTGGTGATATTGACGTTTTCAGAATCAATCTTAAGATTGACAGGGCCAGAAACCAGTTCGACAATTGCTCCCCTTTTTGAGAATTCATTTGCCAATGCATAACCCATTTGTCCGGTCGAAAAATTTCCAATAAACCTTACCGGATCAATAGCTTCATAAGTTGGTCCTGCAGAAATCAAAACCTTTACCTTATCAAAGTCTTTTTTTTTTTGAAAAAAGGAATCGAGAATTTTAATTATTTTTTCAGGTTCTTGCATTCTTCCTGCCCCATAAAGTCCACTGGCTAACTCTCCTTCTTCAGGTTCAACTAAAATATTACCAAATGTTTTAAGCTGATTAATATTTTTTGATGTTGATGGGTGATTGTACATATCAACATCCATTGCCGGAGCAAAGAATACAGGGCACTTGGCAGCAAGATATGTTGCAGATAATAGATTATCAGCCATTCCATTGGCTAGTTTTCCCATTGTGTTGGCCGAAACCGGGGCAAGCAGATAAAGGTCTGCCCAATTTCCCAGGTCAACATGACTATTCCAGGTACCATCAGTTTTTTCAAAAAATTCACTTTGTACCGGATTACCTGATAGTGTTGAAAGGGTTAAAGGTGTTACGAAGTCTTTTGCAGCATCAGTCAGGATCACTTTTACTTCAGCCCCCTCTTTGATTAGTAATCGAATTAAAATCGGAATTTTGTAGGCTGCAATGCTTCCTGTAACACCAATTAATATCTTTTTCCCCTTAAGCATTATAAGTTAAAATTCATTTTCGGTTTTCTTCTGGGGATTACGGTAATAAATTTTTTCATTCATAAACTCATGGACAGAGATCAAAGTAGGTTTTGGAATTCTCTCATAATACCTGGCGATCTCGATCTGCTCCCTGTTTTCAAATATTTCTTCGAGATTATCTTGTGTTGTGGCAAATTCCTGTATTTTCTGGTCTAATTCTTCCTTCATCTCAAGCGATATCTGATTTGCCCTTTTTGATAATATGGCTACTGTTTCATAAATATTATTTGTTCGCTCATCAAAATCACGTATTTTCCTGGTAACAGCTACTGTGTCGGTCTTTACTTTCTTGTAATCCATGTGTATATAATTATTAAAGTTTTTTTAAATCTTTGGTTACTCTGTTGATCATATATTCTATGTCCCTGTTATATTTACTATCCGGATATAAAGTAATAAATGAATTGTAAATATCAGATGCTTCCTCATACCTTTCTTTTCTTTTAGACTTTACACTTTTTACTGCATAGTAATAATAAGCCTTTATGCTATAAAACATAGCATCTTCCTTGAATTTAGTATCGGGATAGTTATTTAATAAATTTTCGAAAGAAGTTACAGCAGCTTTATATTTATCCATCTTAAGGTAAAGCTTGGCAATTTCAAACTCCTTTTTTTGCAATTTTGCTCTTAACTCGTCAATTAACTCATTACATTGCTTTACCCTTTCACTTGTCGGGTATGAGTTAATGAACAATTGTAATTCATTAATTGCTTCAAATGTATTGGTTTGATCTAATTTATATATTGGGGATTCCTTGTATTTACAATAAGCCGACATAAATGAAGCTTCCTCAGCATATTCGCTGCGGGGAAATGTTTTAGCAAACCTGTTAAAATAATAGCTTGCCATAATATACTCATTTTGATAATAATAGGCATATGAATATTTGATGGAAATATTTTCAGCCTCTTCTTTTCCCCTATAAAAAGGCATGACCTGATCAAACAGGGTCATAGCCCTGAAATAGTCTTCCTTTTCGTAATATTCAAGCGCCTTTTGATATTTGTATTCAAAATCCTGGCTTTTTTGAATCTTATTATACTTGCTGCAAGACACATAAACCACTGATAATGCAATAATTAATATGTTAAAAAGGGCTTTTTGAAACATGGGCGCAAATTTACTGTAATTTATTGGAAATTAAAAACGTATTTTGACTGTAAATATTATTGTTAAAATTAATTCAAAATTATTTGTGAAAATCATTTCAATAAATTATAATTTTGCCTTTTATTTGGATAACAGTATTTTAAATAATTTATAATAAAATGGATATATTTAGCAAAATTGACAAATTCTTCGGACCCTTAGGCCAATACATGAAACAAGGCCATGGTTATTATATGTTTCCCAAACTGGAAGGCGAATTATCAAACCGCATGAAGTTTATGGGAAAAGATATGCTCGTTTGGAGTTTAAACAATTACCTGGGATTAGCTAATCACCCTGACATCAGAAAAGTTGATGCTCAAGCAACTGCAGATTATGGTTTGGCCAATCCGATGGGCGCAAGAATGATGTCAGGGCAGACTAAATATCATGAAGAGCTTGAAGGAAAACTTGCTGCATTTGCGCAAAAAGAAGCGGCCTATTTGCTTAATTTCGGCTATCAGGGAATGCTTTCCATTATTAACACGCTTGTTGACAGAAGGGATGTGATTGTTTATGATTCAGAAGCGCATGCTTGTATTATTGATGGAATGCGTTTGCATTTTGGAAAAAGGTTTGTGTATCCGCACAACAACATGGAAAACCTGGATAAAGAACTTGAAAGAGCTACCAAATTAGTTGAAAAAACAGGAGGTGGTATCCTGGTTATTACAGAAGGAGTATATGGTATGGTTGGTGATTTGGCTAAACTGGACGAAATCGTTGACTTTAAGAAAAAATATAAATTTCGATTACTCGTTGATGACGCTCACGGATTTGGAACAATGGGTAAAAAAGGGATAGGAACCGGCGAGCATTTTGGTGTGCAAGATGAAATAGATGTTTACTTTGCCACTTTTGCTAAATCAATGGCCGGTATTGGCGGTTTTGTAGCCGGCAGTAAAACAGTGATTGATTTTTTGATGTACAACATGCGGTCACAAGTATACGCCAAGTCGTTGCCAATGCCTATGGTCATAGGAGCACTTAAACGACTTGAAATGTTACAAAACGAACCTGAACACAAGGATAAGCTATGGGAAATAGTAAATGCACTCCAATCAGGTCTAAAGCAAAAAGGATTTGATTTGGGAGATACTCAATCACCGGTAACGCCTGTTTATTTCAAAGGTGGAGCTACTGAGGGTACACAGGCGACAATGGATCTAAGGGAAAACTATAATATTTTCTGTTCCATCGTGGCGTACCCTGTTGTGCCAAAAGGAGTGATCATGTTAAGATTGATCCCCACAGCAGTTCACACGCTGGAAGATGTTGAATATACTATCAATGCTTTTTCAGAAGTGAAGAAAAAGATGGATGAAGGGAAATATTCAGATGAGATTGCTGAAATGTATGTTGAATAATTTTTAATTATTCGGAACTAAAGAAAAAAGATTCCCATTTACATAATTCAAACATTTCTTTAATGGCTGGTAATAGCTTCAGTGCTCTTATTTAAAATAATTACATTTGCTCAACAAATTATTTTGTATGAAAGATAGTACGAAAAGAAAATTACTGGGCAAAACGCTATACCCCATCTACCGCAGGATGCGATTTCTTTCATACAAACGAAAACAATTGGCCAAAGCCAAAAAACTTAGCATATCCTCCGAAAAAAAAACCAAACAAGCAGAATCACTTGAAAGGAAAAAACAGAAAAAATCCTTTGGTTACAGAATTTATCGTGCTTACAGAATTTTAAAATATCTTTCTAAAAGAAGGAAAGTTGTCAGGAAACAACAAAGGGAAAGAATTAAAGCAAAGCAAGAGGAAAAAAAGCAGGAAAAACTGGAGATCAAAATAAGATTAAAAGAAAAAAGCGCCCAGGATCAAATACTTGACAAGGAAAGACTAAAAGATGAGAAGCATGAAAAAAAAGAGACAAAGCTTGAAAAAAAACAATTGCGCAAGGAAAAAAGAAAAGAACGATTTAATGCTTTTAAACATGATATAAAAACTTTCGACAGGAACACATTGAAAAGGTGGTTCAGTTGGATAGTTTATTTGGCTGAAAATAAAAATGAACGAAATAATTTTATGGTCATATCCATAAATTCACTCACATTGTTTTTATTATCGTATGCAACCATTTACATAATCAGCCAGTTTATTACCGTTTGGATATCCCTGAGTTTCGATTATAAAACCGTATTTTATTATTACAAGATTTATTATAATATTGAAAGTTCTCAATGGTCAGCCGATTCCGTAAAAATCTTGTTCAGTATTATGCCATTAACAGGTTTGATACTGGGAACTATATTTATTATTATTTACAGCACGTTTAAAAATGAAGCAGGAAGTTTTAAATTATTTTTCCTGTGGGGTTTTGTTCATGGTATGGTGATGTTTTTTGGATCGCTTTTGATGGGTACGTTGCTCAACAAAGATTTTGGATGGGTTATTGCCTACTTGTATTACCGTGATACCGGCAAAATGATATTTTCAATAATCTCAATTTTTGCACTGATTTCAATTGGAGGTTTTATAGCCAAATCCTTTATTATATCCGGCAATACATATCTTAATTATGTTGATAAAGGAAACAGAAAATTCATTATGTACAGCCAGGTATTGGTACCCGCCATTTTAGGGATTATTTTGCTGGCGCTATT